>NZ_JAKZKV010000003.1:300000-403689 GCF_022808675.1 Parabacteroides sp. FAFU027 | reverse complement strand
GTCGGCAAAGCGTTGATGACCACATTGGTCGTGATAGAGTCCACGCAACCAGCCGCATTTGTTACGATGACCTTATAGGTACCGGCATTTGCGAGGGTTACATTCGGGATAGACGGATTTTGCAGAGCAGAAGTGAATCCGTTCGGACCTTTCCATAGATAGGATGTGCCACCACCGGAAGTCAGGTTCAAAGTCTTACCAACGCAAACCGGGGTATTGCTACCGATAGTCGGAGTCGGCAAAGCGTTGATGACCACATTGGTCGTGATAGAGTCCACGCAACCAGCCGCATTTGTTACGATGACCTTATAGGTACCGGCATTTGCGAGGGTTACATTCGGGATAGACGGATTTTGCAGAGCAGAAGTGAATCCGTTCGGACCTTTCCATAGATAGGATGTGCCACCACCGGAAGTCAGGTTCAAAGTCTTACCAACGCAAACCGGGGTATTGCTACCGATAGTCGGAGTCGGCAAAGCGTTGATGACCACATTGGTCGTGATAGAGTCCACGCAACCAGCCGCATTTGTTACGATGACCTTATAGGTACCGGCATTTGCGAGTGTTACATTCGGGATAGACGGATTTTGCAGAGCAGAAGTGAATCCGTTCGGACCTTTCCATTGATAGGATGTACCACCACCGGAAGTCAGGTTCAAAGTCTTACCAACGCAAACCGGGGTATTGCTACCGATAGTCGGGGTCGGCAAAGCGTTGATGACCACATTGGTAGTGATAGAGTCCACGCAACCGGCCGCATTTGTGACGATGACCTTATAGGTACCGGCATTTGCGAGTGTTACATTCGGGATAGACGGATTTTGCAGAGCAGAAGTGAATCCGTTCGGACCTTTCCATTGATAGGATGTACCTCCACCAGAAGTCAGATTCAAAGTCTTACCAACACAAACCGGAGTATTGCTACCGATAGTCGGAGTCGGCAAAGTATTGATGACCACATTGGTAGTGATAGAGTCCACGCAACCAGCCGCATTTGTTACGATGACCTTATAGGTACCGGCATTTGCGAGGGTTACATTCGGGATAGACGGATTTTGCAGAGTAGAAGTGAATCCGTTCGGACCTTTCCATAGATAGGATGTGCCACCACCGGAAGTCAGGTTCAAAGTCTTACCAACGCAAACCGGGGTATTGCTACCGATAGTCGGAGTTGGCAAAGTATTGATAACGACAGTTGTGGTAGTTGAGTCAACACACCCAGCCGCATTCGTTACAATGACTTTGTAGATTCCCGCCATAGCTGCAGTAACATCTGTTCTGGTCGGATTTTGCAGTGTAGAGGTGAATCCGTCCGGACCTTTCCATAGATAGGATGTGCCACCGCTGGATGTCAGGTTCAAAGTTTTACCTACGCAGATAGGTCCATTGTTTCCAGCTGTTGGATTTGGTTTCGGATTAACAACTACAATTCCTGTATCAGGATCGGAATAACATCCGTTAGCACCTATAGCGACAACAACAGCAAATGGCACAATAGCCGGATTTACAGTTAAAGTGTTAGATGTTGTTGGAGTTCCTCCATTCCATGAATACATAAAATAAGGAGTTGGGGGAGTTGTAGATGTGTCATAGAATGGAATTCCTCCATTCGCGATAGTTGTAGCCGTAAAAGTAACAGATGGAGCGCCTTGGCAGATAACAGGATTGTTTACAGATACTTTAGGTTTAGTGCTGATCTCTGCCATTACAAAGTCTTTCATTTCTGCTGACCAGGAGGTTCCGGAAGTAAGGGTAGTGATAAGAGCTCTGGAATAGCAGGGTTCTGCTTGTTGTCCAGGGGCTCCTCCGACTAAATTAAGATCCAGGTAACCTTCAAAGAATTCGTATTGATCATATTGAACTGAAGGGAAAGGCCATCCAGAGGGGACGTTAGCTAGGTTTTGATTTGAGAAAATATCCCAGACAACACCTCTGGTATAGCCAGCACTGTTGATTGAGTCCAGTCCCGTTCCATTCCATTTTGCCACTCGGATATCCGCTTGAGCGCCACCGTTGACTAAGTTGATCTGGACGTATAAGTCCCCAATAGCGTGTTCACCGTGGAATGTGTTGTCTGGAGCCGGATTGGGATAAATATCCCCATTTTTAAACAACCAGAAACCCAAAGTACATGAGCCATTGTTTACAATACGGTCGAAGAAACAGTACAAAAAAGTATGGCCAAATGTCGGACTGCTGACTACCGGGTCTTGGTTAATGGCAAATCCAACGTTGCTAAGGTCAACTTTTGGTGTTGATTTCTGGTCAGTCCAACGCCAGCTAGATATTGGTTGATCGGTTTTTGATCCCTGTACCAGAATGTTATCACCCGTAAAGCTGAATGGGTCATTAATAATCCCCTTAACCGGTATTGCCGGGTTATTTAAAACGTAAGGCCATCCGGTGGGATCTGTTTCAGTCAATATATAGGGATATCCATCAATAAGCGGAGGAGTCCCTTGTCCATACGCTTTGGTTCCCCAAAGCATCAATGTCAGGAAGATGGACAGAATGTACCACCCTCGCGATCGTAAGTCAAATTGTGTTTTCATAACTTCTAAAATTTAAGTGAGTTATTAGAAGAGAGGATACAGCTTTATTTAGGCTGTTTTTAATGAAAACATCGACGAGTAGTAAGACCCCTTTGGGGTCATATTCATGTGCGGCAAGAAATTGTATAAAACAACAATCGCTGATTAACTTTCTATATACATACAACATAGGTCCTTCCTCTTATATATCTTTCGCCGGAGATACATTATATAATATAAGAAGGATGATTAAGGAAAAAAAACGGGCGAGGGAAAAAAGAGAAAGAACTGAATTTCCATATCCATCTATGGGTCGGAAAGCGCTGCAAGCTTTTGCAGTAAATAATAGATTGATTTTGCTTTTTCAGATTGATTTTAGGTTTTAGGTTAATACTATGGTGTGGAAATGAAATACTTATGGATGTGCATCATATTGATGTTTGACGAATCTATAAATAAAACATGCGGTATGTGGAATGGTTCTATATAGCGTGGATTAATCGTGTGTAAATAAGTGTAATAACTGTGTAGTTGTGTGGTCGCTATTTAGAGCTTATTTGTAATCAATGCGTATATTATAGAATAAAAATGCGTCTTCGAACTGTATATCCAAAGACGCATTTGTTATTTTTGAAGTAAAGTGAGGCTTTTTATACCCGGCTGGCTTTCAATCCACGGATAACCGCAGAGGTAAAGCCGGCATGCTCCATTTCGTTTAATCCCTTGATGGTGATGCCTCCCGGAGTGGTTACTTTATCGATCTCCACTTCCGGGTGAGAGCCGTTGGCTAACAGTAATTCTACCGCGCCTTTAACAGTCTGTGCAACAATTTCTTTTGCGGCTTCGGGGTAGAATCCCATCTCCACGCCACCTTCCATTGCGGCACGTACATAGCGAAGTGCATAAGCAGTTCCGCAAGAGGCAAGGGCTGTACCTGCACTCATCATCTTTTCATCCACGATGATGGATTTACCCAATTCGTCAAAGATGGATTTGATCAAAGCCTCTTGTTCATCGGTTGCGTTGCATGACGCCATGATGGTCATGCTTTCCAGGATCGAGATAGCGGTATTCGGGATCACGCGAAATAGGATCGGATCGTAACAATCGTCTTTTTTGAGGAATTCATTCAACTGGTCGAAGGTGATTCCCGCAGCGATAGATACAATGATCTGTTTTTCGTAGTCGATTTCACCTTTCAACTGTTCCAGCACCGATTCCATCAGCCATGGTTTCAGCGCTACGACAATGATATCAGCATCATTGATGGCTTTTTTGCTGTCGGATGTGGTGTTGATTTTTTCGTTGAATGCTTTGAGTGAATCCAGCGCTTGCTGGTTGAGGTCTGATACGGTGATGTTTTCCGCTTTGACCAATGTTCCCTGTGTGAGGCCCCGGGCAATGGCTCCGCCCATGTTTCCTCCTCCGATAATAGCTATTTGCATAGTAAAAGGAATTTGTTAATGCGTCTATATGTTTAGTAATCGTAAAATATACCGATGTGAAATGGTTGGCATTATAGAATTTTACCTCAATTTACAATGATTGCAAACTAAAGTATCTGTGGTGGTCAAAGTTACAGATTCCGATTCATTCAGCCAATCTTTTTTAAGACTAATCCAATGAACAATGAATTACAGGTGGTTGTTTGATTTTATCGCAAACGGATTAAAATCAAGGCAAAATGAAGACAAGTTGGATATATCTGCTAATACTCTTTTTTCTGCCCAATTGTATTCAGTCACAGAAAAAGAACAACATCATGGATAAGTTTAATAAACTGACTCCCGAGGAGGAGTATGTCATTATCAAAAAGGGAACGGAACGTCCTTTTACGGGCAAGTACGTGAATTTTAAAGGGAAAGGTCTCTATCTCTGTCGTCAGTGTAATGCGCCGCTATACCGCTCTTCCGATAAATTTGAATCGGAATGTGGCTGGCCTTCGTTTGATGATGAGATTCCCGGAGCGGTGAAGCGCATCCCGGACGCTGACGGACAACGTACCGAGATTGTCTGTGCACATTGCGGCGGTCACCTGGGACATGTTTTTCTGGGCGAAGGATTTACTCCGAAAAATACCCGCCATTGTGTGAATTCTGTTTCGTTGGATTTTGCTCCTGCCGATACAGCCTATTTTGCTTCCGGTTGTTTCTGGGGAACGGAATATTACTTTGAACGAGCCAAAGGGGTGATTACCACTGATGTCGGATATATGGGAGGTCATTTGAAACACCCGACCTACAAGGAGGTATGTACGGGAACAACCGGTCATGTGGAGACCACTCAGGTGGTGTTCGATACCCGTAAAACCACTTATGAAGAGATGGTGAAGCTCTTTTTTGAAACGCACGATTTTACACAGGTTGATGGCCAGGGACCCGATATCGGACCGCAATATCACTCCGTGCTTTTTTATGAAAACGAACAGCAACATGCTCTTGCAGAGAAGTATATGCAGATTTTGAGGCAAAAAGGTTATCACGTTGCCACAAAGCTGGCACCGGCTTCCCAATTCTGGCGGGCTGAAGAGTATCACCAGAATTATTACACTCACAAAAACGGTACTCCTTACTGCCATATTTACCGGAAAATATTCTGATTATCTGGTTCTATAACGTTTTGGGTAGATATCTATACTATCCTCCATTAGGGGGAGAATTCCCCTGATGGATTTCGTGAAATAATTTGGAGCAAACTCTATCTTTAATGATTTTTGCCACGAATCCACGAATTAAAGTATTGCTTTTAACCTGTAGATAATCAGATATAATAAAGGGCGTAACTTCACGAATCTTTTTTCATTACTGAAAAAAGAAAAGATACAATTTATTCGTGGATTCGTGGCTAAGAATGGTTCAAAACTATTTTATACCAACAACCTTTTAGAACCGATTATTTCTTTCGGATTGCCTTAAAAAACTGTCAAATACCTGAAAAGCGTCATTTGGCAGTTTTTTATGCTGAGGAGAGGATGTTGAGTCGGGATTGATTTTTATCCAAATTGATTGTCTGATAGGAGAGTAGCAGTTTCTGTAATTTGGATTGAATAAAAATGATAGGGGGATAAAAAGATTCTTGTTTTTGCTTTTACAAACCCTGTTTAATTCTAAATCGTAACTAAATAAGCGCTCGGGATTTTATATTAGAAGAAAAAGTGGTTATTTTGCAACAAAATGAAATTAGCAAGAAGCCTGTTTTATTATTCGGTTTTTTCAGTCTGTAAATCGGGACTAAATGTCTAAATTTGCACCACTTATGCCGAAAGTGGAAAGTCTTGATTTTGAATTGTTTAAGAAACAGAACTGAAGGTTTTGATAGGTTGGGGTAGTTTTAAACAAGACTTTTGTCCTGAAATCAGGGAAATTGCCTGATTGAGAATGCAAATCACAGGCATTTCGAAATAATCAAAAAAGATAGTTGTTATGAAGTTTACAAAGATGCACGGAGCCGGCAACGACTACGTTTACATAAACGGTTTTGCCGAGAAAGTTGAAAACCCTGCTGAGCTGGCGATTAAAGTGAGTAACCGTAACTTTGGAATCGGTTCTGACGGTTTGGTGTTGATTTTGCCATCTGCTACCTGCGATTTTCGTATGAGTATGTTCAATGCTGACGGTTCTGAAGCCGAGATGTGTGGAAATGCTTCCCGTTGCGTGGGTAAATACGTGTATGACTTCGGATTAACAACCAAAACTCAAATCACCCTCGAGACTCTTGCCGGTGTGAAAAATCTCAAGCTGAACGTAGAGAACGGCGAAGTCTCTTCTGTTTGTGTGGATATGGGCGAGCCAATTCTGGTTCCCGCAAATATTCCGGTAAATGCGGAAGGCGAAACGGCAATCAATATCCCTATCGAAGTAAACGGCGTGACTTACAAAGCGACCTGTATATCGATGGGGAATCCTCACGCAGTGATTTTTGTGGATGATGTGGCGAACTTCGATGTACATGGCATTGGTCGTATCATTGAAAATCACCCGCTGTTTCCGAAACGTACCAATGTTGAGTTTTGTCAGGTAGTATCTCCTTCTGTGCTCAAAATGCGTGTTTGGGAACGTGGTTCAGGTGAAACCCTGGCTTGTGGAACAGGCGCTTGCGCTACTCTGGTGGCTGCTTCGCTTAACGGCGTTTCATCCAATGAGGCAAAACTGGAGCTGCTTGGTGGCGACCTCAATATCGAATGGAGAAAGAGCGACAACCGCATCTACATGACCGGTCCAGCTACGAAAGTTTTCTCCGGTGAACTTTACTAATCAGATTTCAACGAATTAATAATCACTTAAACGTCAAATGACATGAGGCCTGGATAGGTGTCAGTCATTTACATTCAGGTTCAATATAATTATGGCTTTAGTCAACGACAATTTTCTTAAACTTCCCGGAAACTACCTGTTTTCGGATATCGCGAAAAAGGTAAATGCATTCAAGGTGGTTCACCCAGAAGCTAACCTGATTAGACTGGGTATTGGTGACGTGACCCGTCCGCTTGCACCGGCAGTAATTAACGCTCTTCACTCAGCTGTTGATGAAATGGGTGCTGAAGAGACTTTCCGTGGGTACGGTCCTGAGCAAGGATATCGTTTCCTGATTGATACCATCATCAAAAACGATTTCGAGCCACGTGGCGTTAAACTTGATCCGGATGAAGTGTTTATCAGCGACGGCGCTAAAAGTGATACCGGTAACATCGGTGATATCCTTCGTCATGACAACCGTGTAGCGGTTACTGACCCTGTTTACCCTGTTTATGTTGACTCAAACGTAATGGGTGTACGTGCGGGAGACCTTCAGATTGACGGTCGTTGGAGCAATATCGTGTACATCCCTTGTACTGCTGAAAATAACTTTACACCGGAATTGCCGGAGAAACGTGTAGATATGATCTACCTGTGTTATCCAAACAACCCGACCGGTACTGTTTTGAATAAAAAACAGTTGAAAAAATGGGTGGATTACGCATTGGAAAACGAAGTGTTGATTTTGTTTGATGCAGCTTACGAAGCGTTCATCCGCGAAGAAGATGTACCACACTCAATCTACGAAATCAAAGGTGCAAAACAATGTGCTATCGAATTCCGCAGTTTCTCTAAGACAGCAGGATTTACCGGTTTGCGTTGTGGCTACACCGTTGTGCCAAAAGAATTGATGGGTCGTACTCCGGACGGACAAAAAGTATCGTTGAACGGATTGTGGAACCGTCGTCAGTGTACTAAGTTCAACGGTACTGCTTATATTATCCAGAAAGCTGCCGAGGCTGTTTATTCTCCTGAAGGAAAAGCTCAGGTGAGAGCAACCATCGACTATTATATGGAAAATGCGAAAATGATTCGCGAAGGTTTGGAGGCTACCGGTTTGCAGATCTTTGGTGGAACTAATGCGCCTTACATCTGGTTGAAAACGCCGCAAGATGTAACTTCATGGAAATTCTTTGACCGTCTGCTTTACGAATGCCACGTGGTAGGTACTCCGGGTGTTGGTTTCGGACCAAGCGGTGAAGGTTATTTCCGATTGACAGCGTTTGGTAGCCGTGAGAATACACAGGAAGCTATCGAGCGTATAAAAAATTGGAAAATCTAATTCACTCGTGAGCTGATTCTGAACATTCTATGTAACTTTGCAGGCTAATTTAGAATTTTCAAACCAACATATTTTAAGGATGGCACTCTATTTCCCTAAAAACTATCGGCCGAAACTTGCTCCCGAATCGATGGAGCATGCAATTAAGCTACTGAAAGACACATTCCAACAGGAACTTTCCAAACAACTGCGTTTACGTCGTGTAACTGCTCCATTGTTTGTCCTGGCCGGAACCGGTATCAACGATGACCTGAACGGTACAGAAAGAGCTGTTGGCTTCCCGATTAAATGTATGGGCGAGCGTCGCGCCGAGGTAGTTCACTCTTTGGCCAAATGGAAAAGAATGAAACTGGGCGAGCATGACATTGCTCCCGGATTTGGTCTGTACACCGATATGAATGCAATCCGTGCCGATGAGGACCTGGATAATATCCACTCACTGTATGTGGATCAATGGGACTGGGAACGCACTATCGTAGCGGAAGATCGGAATGTAGAGTTCCTGAAAGATATTGTTGTGAAAATCTATGAGGCGCTGAAGCACATCGAAGCGTTGGTGTATCACCAATTTAATCATATCACTCCTTGCTTGCCTGAGGAAATCACGTTCATTCATACTGAAGAGTTGTTGGCGCTTTACCCGCACCTGACTCCGAAAGAGCGTGAATTTGAGGCGGCTAAGAAATACGGTGCGATATTCGTAATCGGTATTGGTGGCCAAATGGCAGATGGCAAGAAGCATGACGGACGTGCTCCGGATTACGATGACTGGTCAACCATCGCCGAAAACGGACTTCCGGGTCTTAACGGTGACATCGTATTGTGGAACCCTGTTCTGGATAATGCTTTCGAGATTTCTTCCATGGGTATCCGTGTGGACAAAGCTGCATTGCTGCGTCAGTTGGAAATCGAGGGTTGCCTGGACAGAACGAAGATGACGTTCCACAAAGCATTGCTTGAAGACCGCATTCCGCTTTCCATCGGAGGAGGTATCGGACAGTCCCGCCTTTGTATGTATTTCCTACGCTGCGCCCACATCGGTGAGGTTCAGGCGTCCATCTGGCCGGAAGAGATGATTGCAGAGTGTGCTGCGAATAATATTTTCCTGAAATAAAAAAACGCATGGTTACCTATTCCGACATTGACCTAAACCGAATATGCCGGAATCACAGATTATTTATCAGAATAATAATAGAAATAAATAAACAGGAAGCCGCTTTAGCCTCCTTTCAGGGAGGCTTTAGTCCGGCGCTGTAAAGCGTCATTCAAGCTGTCATTTTCGCTGCACTGCGGGAATGACTTTGCTTGTATAACGTTGGAAGGCTCCGGAGGTGGCAAATAATTTAACAACGAAAATGATAGAACAAGGATTGTACAGCCCCGATTTTGAGCACGATGCGTGTGGTGTAGGTTTGTTGGTAAACATCCAGGGCACCAAATCTCACGACGTTGTAGAGAAAGGGTTGAAAGTGCTTGAGCACATGGTACACCGTGGGGCTGAAAATGCTGACCCCAAAACCGGTGATGGTGCCGGAATCATGGTTCAGATTCCGCACGAGTTTATTCTGCTTCAAGGTATCCCAGTGCCTGAGAAAGGCCGTTACGGAACCGGTTTGGTTTTTCTTCCGAAAGACGCAAGCGAGCAAACATGGTGCTTGAACAAAATCAAAGAAGTCATTGAAGGTGAATCGTTACAGTTGATTGCTGTACGTGACGTGCCTGTTGACAGTACACAAATTGGTGAAACTGCTGCTGCGGTAGAACCGGACATCAAACAAATCTTTATCACCGGAGATTTCTCTCAGGAAGATTTGGAACGTAAACTTTACGTTGTTCGCAAGAAAATCGAAAAAGCAGTTCTTGCTTCTGCATTGAAAGTAAAACGCAGCTGTTATATTGTGAGCCTTTCTACACGTACCATTATTTATAAAGGTATGTTGTCATCACTTCAATTGCGTTACTACTATCCAGACCTGACCAGCCCATACTTCACTTCAGGTATGTCGTTGGTACACTCTCGTTTCTCTACCAACACATTCCCGACATGGGATTTGGCTCAGCCATTCCGTTTGGTAGGTCACAACGGTGAGATCAATACTATCCGCGGTAACCGTTCATGGATGGAAGCTCGTTTGAGCTTGTTGAATCCTAAAACATTAGGTTGCTCTATTGAAGATATTTCCCCTGTTATCCAGCCTGCGATGAGTGATAGTGCATCATTCGACAACGCATTGGAATTCTTCATCATGTCAGGTATGAGCCTGCCTCACGCTTTGTCAATGATGGTTCCTGAAAGCTGGAATGCTAAAAACCCTATCTCTTCTGAACTGAAAGCATTCTATGAATTCCATAGTATCCTGATGGAACCATGGGATGGTCCTGCTACTATCCTGTTCTCTGATGGTCGCTACGCTGGTGGTATGCTTGACCGTAACGGTTTGCGTCCTGCTCGTTACCTGATCACTCAGGACGATATGATGGTGGTTGCATCTGAAACCGGTGTATTGGCTTTCGATGCTGCTGAAATCAAAGAGAAAGGTCGTCTGTCTCCGGGTAAAATGTTGATGGTTGACACTGAAGCCGGAACCGTAACTTATGACCCTGAATTGAAACAGGAGCTTGCAGCTGCTCACCCTTACAAAGAGTGGTTGGCTCAGAACCGTATCAACCTTGACGATATCCAGTCAGGACGTAGCGTTAAACACGCTGTTGACAACTACGATGCAAAACTGAAAGCATTCGGTTATACTAAAGAAGACGTTAACACTCTTATCCTTCCGATGGGACGTGATGGTGGTGAACCAACAGCTTCAATGGGTAACGATACTCCGCTTGCAGTTATTTCAAGCAAACCACAACCGTTGTTCCGTTACTTCCGTCAGCAGTTTGCTCAGGTAACCAACCCACCAATTGACCCAATCCGCGAAGAATTGGTAATGTCTCACACCGGTTACATCGGAGCTATTACCGAAGACCTGTTGGAGCCATCAGCTAACCTTTGCAAAATGGTTCGTCTGAACAGCGGTTTGTTGACCAATACTCAATTCGATATTCTTTGCAATCTGCAATACAAAGGCTTCAAAAACACTACTCTTCCTACCTTGTTCAAAGCAAGCGAAGGCGAGAAAGGTCTTGAAGCTGCATTGGAAGATTTGGTTGCTAAAGCAGAAGCAGCAGCTGACGCTGACATCAACTACATCATCCTGTCTGACCGTGGCGTAAACGCTGAAATGGCTCCAATCCCTGCATTGCTGGCTGTTTCGGCAGTTCACCATCACCTGATCAGCAAACGCAAACGCATGCAAATCGCATTAGTTCTTGAATCAGGAGAGCCTCGCGAAATCATGGACTTTGCATTGTTGTTCGGTTACGGTGTGAGCGCAATCAATCCTTATATGGCATTCGCTATTCTGGATAAATTGGTTAAAGACAAAGACATTCAGCTTGACTATCACACTGCCGAGAAAAAATACCTCAAAGCTGTTGACAAAGGCTTGTTGAAGGTTCTTTCTAAAATGGGTATTTCGACCCTTGCGAGCTACAAAGGCGCTAAGATCTTCGAAGCAATCGGTATCTCAAGCAAACTGGTTGACAAATACTTCACCGGTACAGTTACCAAAATCGAAGGTATCGAACTGGAAGATATCGCCCGTGAAACTGTAGCGTTGCATACAAAAGCTTTCCACTGGACAGTTGACGCTCCGCAATTGGATAATCAGGGTAACTACGCTTACCGTCGTGACGGAGAGAAACACGCATGGAACCCGGAATCAATTACTGCATTGCAGTTGGCAACACGTCTTGGAAGCTACAAGAAATTTAAAGAATATACTAAAGTCGTTGACGAAAAGGCAGAGCGTATCTTCCTGCGTGACTTCATGCAGTACAAACGCAATCCGATCGACATTTCTAAAGTAGAACCTGCTTCAGAAATTACCAAACGTTTCGTAACCGGTGCGATGTCATTCGGTTCTATCTCGAAAGAGGCTCACGAAGCGATGGCAATCGCGATGAACATCCTCGGTGGTAAAAGTAATACCGGTGAGGGTGGTGAAGATCCGGAACGTTTCAAAAAACTTGCTGACGGTACTTCTAAACGTAGTGCTATCAAACAGGTGGCTTCAGGTCGTTTCGGTGTGACTACCGAGTACCTCGTTAACGCTGATGAAATCCAGATCAAAATCGCTCAAGGTGCTAAACCGGGTGAAGGTGGTCAGCTTCCGGGCTTCAAAGTGGATAAAGTGATTGCTAAAACCCGTCACTCAATCCCTGGAATCTCGTTGATTTCACCTCCTCCTCACCACGATATCTACTCTATCGAGGACTTGGCTCAGTTGATTTACGACTTGAAAAACGTAAACCCTACTGCAAACATCAGTGTGAAACTGGTATCTGAAAGTGGTGTGGGTACAATTGCTGCCGGTGTGGCTAAAGCTAAAGCTGACCTGATCATCATCGCTGGTGCTGAAGGTGGTACTGGTGCTTCTCCTGCCAGCTCAATCAAACACGCAGGTCTTCCTTCAGAGCTTGGTTTGGCTGAAACTCAGCAAACACTCGTTATCAATAACCTTCGCGGTCAGGTTAGACTGCAAACTGACGGTCAGTTGAAAACAGGTCGCGATATCGTTATCGCTGCTATGTTGGGTGCTGAAGAGTTCGGTTTCGCAACTTCTGCATTGATCGTATTGGGTTGTGTGATGATGCGTAAATGTCACTTGAATACCTGCCCTGTGGGTGTGGCTACTCAGGATGAAGAGTTGCGCAAACGTTTCGTAGGTAAATACGAATACCTCGTTAACTTCTTTACTTACCTGGCTGAAGAGGTACGTGAGCATCTGGCTGAAATGGGTTACACCAAACTGGATGACATCATCGGCCATACTGAACTGATCGAATTCAAACCGGATAACGCTAATCCGAAAGTACAGAAAATCGACCTGTCGAAACTGTTGTACACTCCGGCTGAAGCAAAAGAAAATGCCATCCGTAAAGTGAAAGATCAGATTCACGAAATTCACGAGATCCTTGACCGTGAACTGATCAAAGCATCTCAGTATGCTATCAATTCAGGAAAACCGGTACAGCAAGACTTCCCAATCGTGAACGTTAACCGTTCTGTTGGGGTAATGTTGTCAGGTGAAGTGGCTAAAAAATACGGAAACGAAGGCTTGCCTGAAGACACTATCCGTTTCAACTTCAAAGGTTCTGCCGGACAAAGTTTCGGTGCGTTCCTGGCGAAAGGTGTAACCTTCCGTCTTGAAGGAGATGCGAATGACTACCTTGGTAAAGGTATCTCTGGTGGTAAAGTAATCGTTGTTCCTCCAACAGGAAGCAAATTCGCTCCGGAAGAAAACATCATTGCAGGTAACACTATGCTTTATGGTGCTACAAGTGGAGAGGTTTACATCAACGGTCGCGTAGGTGAGCGTTTCTGTGTGCGTAACAGTGGTGCTACTGCTGTTGTGGAAGGTACAGGTGACCACTGTTGTGAGTACATGACCGGCGGTCGCACTGTAGTTCTTGGTACTGTCGGACGTAACTTCGCTGCCGGTATGAGTGGTGGTGTGGCTTACGTTTGGAATAAGGAAGGCAACTTCGACTTCTTCTGTAATATGGAAATGGTAGAGCTTACCCTGGTAGAAGATATGTACGATGCAAAAGAGCTTAAAGGCTACATCGAACGTCACTTCGAATACACTCAGAGTCCGCTTGCAAAACGCATGTTGGAAAACTGGGATCAGTACCTCGGCCAGTTCATCAAAGTAACACCAATTGAGTACAAAAAGGTGTTGGTTGAAGAAAAGGCAGAAGCTCTTAAAAAAAAAATAGCTGAAGTCGAGAGAGATTATTAATAAAGTAATGGATCAGACGGAATAAACCCCGTCTGGTTTAACTAAGAATATTATGGGAAATCCTAAAGCATTTTTATCAATATTACGCAAAGAAGCCGGATATCGTCCGATTTCTGAGAGAATCATGGACTACAGCGAGGTGGAGCAAACCCTGAACCTGGAAGATCGCAAACTTCAGGCTTCACGCTGTATGGACTGTGGTATACCTTTCTGCCACTGGGCTTGTCCGGTAGCAAACCGCCAGCCGGAATGGCAGGATCTGGCTTACAAAGGAAAATGGAAAGAAGCTTACGAATCATTGGTAGCAACTGACGACTTTCCTGAATTCACAGGCCGTATCTGTCCTGCACCATGCGAAAAAGCATGTGTGTTGAAATTGTCTGCTGACAGCCCTGTAACTATCCGCGAAAACGAAGCTTCTATCGTAGAAAAAGCGTTTGCAGAAGGTTATATAAAAGCGAATCCTCCTAAATACCGTTCAGGTAAAAAAGTAGCTGTAATCGGTGGTGGTCCTGCCGGTATGGCTGCGGCTAACCAGCTGAACCTGAAGGGTCACACTGTTACTTTGTTCGAAAAGAACGAAGCGATCGGAGGTCTTCTTCGTTTCGGTATTCCTGATTTCAAACTGAACAAAAAAATCATTGATCGTCGTTTGGCGTTGATGGCTGAAGAAGGTGTAGAGTTCAAAACCGGCGTAAATGTTGGTAAAGACATCACCGGAAAAGAGATCATGGAACAATTCGACGCTGTATGTTTGGCTGTAGGTGCTGAGCAACCACGTGACCTGCCTATCAAAGGCCGTGAGTTGAAAGGCGTTTACTTCGCTCTTGAATTCCTGGGACAGCAAAACCGTGTAGTTGCGGGTAAAACTTTCTCTGATGCAGAGCGTATCAGCGCAAAAGGCAAACACGTATTGGTAATCGGTGGTGGTGATACTGGTTCTGACTGTGTGGGTACTTCTGTACGTCATGGAGCAGCAAGCGTTACTCAGATCGAGATCATGCCTATGCCTCCTGCACACCACAACCCGGCTACTCCATGGCCAACTTACCCGATGGTGTTGAAAACTTCTTCTTCTCACGAAGAAGGATGTACCCGTCGTTGGAACCTTGAAACTAAACAATTCCTCGGTAAAGACGGTCAGTTGACTGAAGTTGAGATCGAAGAAGTAGAATGGAGACAAGGTGAAACCGGTATGACAATCCACCGCACAGGAAACAAGGAGACTTTGAAAGTTGACTTGGTATTCCTTGCAATGGGATTCGTTCACCCGGTACACGAAGGTTTGTTGACCGAACTTGGAGTTGAGTTGGATGGCCGCAAAAACGTAGCTGTTAACGCTGCACAGCAAAGCTCTGTAAGCAAGGTATTTGCAGCAGGTGATGCTCACCTGGGTGCCAGCCTTGTGGTAAGAGCAATTGCTTCAGGTCGCAAAGCTGCTGAGGAAATCGACACGTTCCTTAAATAACATTCATTTATATAGAACACAGACTATTCTGTAGTCCGTTTCTCATGGATTATGCGTAATTTTGTAGCGCAAAAAACGAGAAGCCGGGGATCAGACATAGTCTGTGTTCTCTTTTTATTTTTATACAAAAACTTTATTCCTGAAAGATGTCCGATAGCATCAAACACGAATGTGGTATAGCCATGATCCGGCTACTAAAGCCACTTGAATACTACAAGGAGAAGTACGGGACTGAGTCCTATGGGTTAAACAAGCTCTATCTCTTGATGGAGAAACAGCATAACCGCGGCCAGGAAGGCGCCGGTGTGGCTTGTGTAAAACTAAACGCTCAACCCGGTGAAGAGTATATCTTTCGGGAAAGACAACTTGGCTCTAATGCCATTCACAACGCTTTTGAGAGCATCAACAAAGACATCGTCAATGCCTCAAACAGACACAACGTACCTTTCAGGGGCGAGCTGTATATGGGACACCTCCGCTACAGTACCACAGGCCGCTCGGGTATTTCTTACGTTCACCCTTTCCTCCGTCGTAACAACTGGAAAAGCCGTAACATCGCGCTTGCCGGTAACTTTAACCTGACCAACGTTGACGAGATCTTCAACTTCATCGTATCTCAGGGCCAGCACCCACGACACAACGCAGACACATTTATCATTCTTGAATTAATTGGTTACCTACTCGATCAGGAGGTGGAGAAGCTACACGAACGGTTTAAAGCCCAGGCGGTAAGCGGAGCTGATCTCAATCAGTTGATTGAAGAACATCTTGACGTAGAGCGAATCATCGGAGAAGCCAGCCGCATGTGGGATGGTGGTTACGTAATGTGTGGTCTTATCGGTTGCGGCGATATGTTTGCTTTCCGTGATCCATGGGGTATCCGCCCGGCATTCTACTATCAGGATGATGAGGTCGTGGTGGTTGCATCTGAACGTCCGGTGATCCAGACGGTGATGAACGTTCAGTACGAAGATGTAAACGAACTGCTTCCGGGACAAAGTATTGTGGTGAAACAAAACGGAGCCGTGAAACTGACACAGATTCATGAGCCGAAAAACGTTTCTCCATGTTCATTCGAGCGCATCTACTTCTCCCGCGGAAGTGACAAAGATATTTACAACGAGCGTAAAGAGCTCGGAAACCTGTTGGTAGAACCGGTATTGAAAGCCATCGACTACGATGTGGACAACACCGTTTTTTCATTCATCCCCAACACCGCAGAAGTTGCTTTCTACGGCCTCGTGGGTGGTATGATGAACTACTACAACCAGAAGAAAGTCCGCATGATCCGTGAGCGAAACGGTAACATCACGGATGCGGAATTACAGTCAATCATCGAGAAACGTATCCGTTTCGAGAAGGTGGCGATCAAAGACATCAAGCTGCGTACCTTTATTGCCGAAGACGGTAACCGCAACGACCTGGCCACTCACGTGTATGACATCACTTACGGGTCTATCCGTCCGGGTATCGATAATCTGGTGGTGATTGATGACAGTATCGTACGTGGTACTACTTTGAAACAAAGTATTATCAAGATCCTTGACCGTCTGCAACCGAAGAAGATCGTAATAGTATCCTCTTCACCACAGATCCGTTTCCCGGACTGCTACGGTATTGATATGTCGCGCATGAACGAGTTTATCGCCTTCAAAGCGGCTATCGAATTGTTGAAAGACGATGGTAACGAGAGCCTGATTCAGGAGGTATATGCGAAGTCAAAAGCACAGGAAGGCAAGTCAAAAGAAGAGGTGGTGAACTTCGTAAACGAAATCTACAGCAACTATACTGACGAGCAGGTTTCAGCAAAGATTGCAGAAATTCTGACTCCAAAAGGAACAAAAGCGAAAGTGGAAATCGTTTACCAATCCATCGAAGCGCTTCACAAAGCTTGTCCGAACAACAAAGGTGACTGGTACTTCTCCGGAAACTATCCGACTCCGGGTGGAACCCGTCTTGTCAACCAGGCTTTCATCAATTACATCGAGGGAAGCGACAAACGTTTCGTGGAATAAGAACCATTTGCACAGATATAGAAAATCCCGATCAACAGCTGTTGGTCGGGATTTTTGTATATAACATTTTTCTAAGTTATCCGGATGTGTTTTTAACGAATAAATCCTCTATTTTTGCACCCGGTAATTTACCCCGTATTAGTTGAAAATTAAAATCATAGCAATGAGAAAGATTAGTTTGAAGTTATTCGTAGCCTTGCTGGCTGTGGTGGCTGTATCCTGCAAAACGGCTCAGATAGAGAAACCCCGGGAGTCGTACATTCCATCGGGCATTGCCCCGGCTGTATCAGAACTTCCCCTTCAGGTGGAACTGGATGTGAAAAAACTCGAAGCGGCTATCAACCAGAAGATGAACGGGCTGATCTTTGAAGGCTCCAACGTAGCCGACAAAGACCTGACCGTAAAAGTGTGGAAGGCGCAACCTTTTACCTTCACCATCAATAACAACGTGATTGAATACCGTGTGCCGCTTAAAATCTGGACCCGTTTTGCCTGGAAGGTACAGAAGCTGGGCATTACCCTTTCCGATAATTATGAAGCAAACGGAACCATTGCATTGTCTTATAAAACCGCTATCACGCTGGATAAAAACTGGAAGCTGGTGGCTAAAACCACCTCTAACGGCTACCAGTGGATCGAGACGCCGAAGCTGAACGTAGCCGGCATCAGCGTACCGGTAGGTCCGGTCGCTAACCTGGCATTGACCCGCTGCGAAAAGATTATCGACGAGAAGATTGACAAAGCATTGTCTGACGCTGTGGATTTGAAGAAATACGTGTCGCAGGCCTGGTCGGAAGTGCAAAAACCGATGCAGGTCAGCCCCGAAAACCAGATGTGGCTGAAGGTGACGCCGAAAGACGTTTACGTGTCGCCGTTCATCACCAATGGCAATAAACTGAACATGGCGATTTCACTTTATTCGCAGATTGAATCGGTCATCGGAGCGCAGCCGTTGATGGGCACTAAGACAGCTCTTCCTGAGTTCAAATATGTGAATCGCCCGCCGCAACAATTTACACTCAATCTGGCTGCTGACGTGACGTTCGAGAAGATTGCCGAGATGGCGAAGAAACAGTTGGTGAACCAGACTTTCGAGCAAGCTGGTAAAAAGATTACCATCAAAGACCTGTCGATTTATGGCAGCAACGGCAAAGCGATTTTCATTGCCGACCTCATTGGCTCGATCAAGGGTAAGGTTTATTTCACCGGTAACCTGACATTCAACAAGGAGAAAAACGCCATTGAAATCACCGAACCGGAGTTTGACATCAAGACCAAAAACGTGTTGGCCAAATCAGCAAACTGGTTGCTTCACGGCATGATTCTGAATAAGATCACTCCTTACCTGACCTATCCGGTAACCGACCAATTGAAACAACTAACTTCTGATACCAATAAGATGCTGGCCAACTATTCGGTTTATCCGGGTGTTAGCCTTCAGGGAAAACTGAGCAATGTAACGGTTGAAAACCTTTCACTGGTTCCGGGAGCTGTCCGTATGCTGGCCTCTGCCAAAGGAAACGTAGGCGTGAAGCTGGCGGATCTGAAGTTCTGACCGGATTAATATTTCTTACACCGGACAGGTGATTTTCTTTCAGGTAAATGCTTACCTTTGAGAAAATCACCTGTTTGTTTTTAATGGGGTTGTCCTGTGAATAAACCCTTCGGAATGTACAACTTATTGGATTTGGCCGTTGTTTAACAAGTAGCTGTAATCCTCCCGCCTGACCCGGTTTGAAATGAAACTTTTCAGATTATTCATCGTCGCCTGGCTCAGTACGTTTCCGTTTACCGGACGACTGCTTGCTGCGCCTGCCGATTCTTTGCTGAGCAAGGAGGATACGGTTCAGCGTGCCCGTGCGAATCTTTTCTATGATGCCTTGAGACAACGTTTCAATAAGCCGGGACTGAAGGGAATGGTGGTGAAATCCATCATCAGTCCGGGCAAGAAGAACGGTAGCGCTGAGCATAGCCTGGTGAAGGAGAAGAAATATTACGAAGCGTTCAAGGGGTTGACGATAAGGGAGGTCTCAATCATCCGTTCCAATGTGTATAATGATGTTGATTCACTGACCGGTGTTCGTAAGTTACTGCACAACTGGCACTGGCTTTCCACTGAACAGACTATCCGCCGTTATTTACTGATAAAAAAGGGAAAGGTTATCGATCCCGATCTGATGGTAAGGAATGAACAATTGCTGCGTACTTTACCCTTTTTGCAAGACGCGTATATTGTATTGCAACAGATCGGAGATAAGGAAGCTGATGTTTACATTTACACACACGATAACCTTTCGTTAAGCCCCGCCTTTACCTCCGAAGGCATTCGCCGGTATTACGTTTCCGTAGCGGAAAACAACCTCCGGGGAACGGGAAGCAAGCTCGAGTTCGGGTCATACCTGAGCTCTGAGAAACCGATGTATCGCGGATACAGAGGCGATTTTAAGGCATTTAATTTATATGGGACTTTTTTCGATTTTGATTTGCTGGCCTATAAAGATTATACCATATCGGACTACCAGACTTCGCTGGATAAAAGCTTCCTGTTGCCCACCGATTACGCCGGGGGATTGTCCTTTGAGCGGAAACGTTACAATGATTACCAGCGAATCGGAGATACAACCGTGCTCATAGTGAATCACATCTGGAATATCTGGGGTGGAAAATCCTTCCGCGTTTCGCCAAAGTTTGGTAGCCTTTATGCCGGTTTACGCTGCTTTGATTCCTATTATCCCAACCGGTATGATGTCAATCCGGCATTCAACCTTAAATTCCATAATGTCAAAGGGCTGTTTCTCACAACAGGGATATATAAAGAGGACTTCTACCGGGGCAACCTGATTTACGGGTTTGGTAAAAGCGAGGATATTCCTTATGGTTTTAAACTGGAGTTCACGGGTGGAATGTCAAATGATGAATACGACACATTGCGTACTTATGTGGCAGGTCGGTTGCAATTTGCGCAAAAGACCCGGTTCGGATATCTGAATGAGGATTTGCAGATGGGGACCTATTATAATACCCATACCGGGAGATATGAAAATTCGGTACTCTCCGCGAATACGAATTATTTTACCAACCTTATTTCAATAGGAAAATGGGGGTTGCGTAATTTCTTTACAGCCCGTTACATGTATGGATTCAACCGGACAGTGGGGGAGGGGGAGAAGCTCACTTTTAATAGTGAAAATACACCGCGGGCTATACGTCTTACCAGCATGAGCCATATTATGGGGTATCGTCGTCTGGTTACGAATCTGGAATCTGTTGCGTTTAGTCCGTTGTATGTGTACGGCTTCCGCTTTGCACTTTACGGATTCTGGGACTATGCCTGGATTGGGTATAACCGGAATATCTTCAAGAATGATTCTTATACGACGGTAGGTTTAGGGATTCGGGTAAAAAACGAACGGTTGATTTTCCAGACCATTCAATTGCGCTTCGGCGTTGCGCTTAAAAAACCACCGGGTGCGGAAATGGACTGGATAAATGTATCAGAATTGCAAAGGATGAATTCTACCCGGATAATCCCCGGAAAACCGGCTGAGATTGAATACAGGTAAGTGAATGAAGAATGGGAAATAAAAAGTGAAGAATGAACAGAGAGTTTATCGTCTCTGCATTCTTCACTTTTTCATTCTTATTTCTTCATTATAACCTATTCAAGGTAAGTATATCCGTAAAGTCCTGAGCGGTAGTTTGACAAGAACTCGCGTCCTTCTTCAGCGGTAATGGTTCCGTTTTTCACTGAGGTAGTAACCCAGGTTTCCACGGTACGAACCATCTTCTTCGGATTGTACTGTACGTAATCGAGTACCTCGTCGATGGTCTCCCCATCAATGATTTTCTCAATCTCGTACTCGTCTTCATATACCTTGATGTGAATCGCATTGGTATCGCCAAACAGGTTATGCAGGTCTCCCAGAATTTCCTGATATGCACCCACGAGGAATACCCCGAAATAATATTTCTCATTCCTTTTCAGAGCATGTACAGGCAAACTGTTAGAGTAACTGCGCGATGTGACAAAATTATCGATTTTGCCATCAGAATCGCAGGTGATATCCTGTATGGTAGCCGAAAGCTCCGGTCTCTCATCCAGTCGGCTGATCGGGATAATCGGGAATACTTGGTCGATAGCCCATGAGTCAGGTAATGACTGGAACAGCGAGAAGTTACAGAAATATTTATCCGGCAACATCTTGGCAATCTTTTTCAATTCATCCGGAGCATGCTTCATCTCTTCAGCTGCAGCTTGTACTTCGCGGGCGATAGACCAAAAGAGTCGCTCTACCTGGGCACGGGTTTTCAGATCAACAAGGCCAAGGCTAAAGCGATCGAGAGTCTCTTCCCGTATCTGCAAAGCATCGTGCCAGGTCTCCATCAGACGCGGCTGATTGATATTACCCCAAAGCTCGTAAAGCTCCTGTACCAGTTCGTGCGCATCTTCCTCCAGATCCTCGTTGGCGTTCCACGTCGGTAATGTGGCGGTTTCCAGTACCTCAAAAACAAGTACCGAGTGATGAGCGGTCAATGAGCGACCTGATTCGGTGATAATATTAGGATGGGGAATTTCGTTCTTTTCGCAGGCATCCACCAATGTCGAGATCGAGTCATTGACATACTCCTGAATGGAATAGTTCATGCTGTAACCGGTGGATGAAGAACGGGTTCCGTCGTAGTCAACTCCCAGACCACCACCAATGTCCACGAAGTCGATTTCGAATTCCATTTTCCGAAGCTGCACATAGAATTGCGAAGCCTCTTTCAGAGCATTCTTGATGTTGCGGATTTTGGTTACCTGGCTGCCAATGTGGAAATGGATCAGCTTCAGGCAATCGCGCATTTTATTTTTATCGATAAAGTCGAGCGCTTCGAGCAGCTCGCTGGAGTTGAGTCCGAACTTACTTACGTCACCGCCCGATTCTTCCCATTTACCACTGCCCGAGCTGGCCAGCTTGATGCGGATACCGATGTTGGGACGGACTTTAAGTCGTTTAGATATTGTGGAGATCAGCTTCAGCTCGTTGAGTTTCTCTACTACGAGGAAGATGCGTTTACCCATCTTCTGAGCCAATAGTGCCAGTTCGATGTATGTTTCGTCTTTATAGCCATTACAGATGATCATCGACTTCACGTCAACGTCAATTGCGAGTACGGCGTGTAGTTCAGGTTTAGAACCTGCCTCCAGTCCGATATTGAATTTCTTTCCGTGGCGTACCAGCTCCTCCACCACTGGACGCATCTGGTTTACCTTAATCGGATAGATAATATGATTGTTCGCCTGGAATCCATACTCTTCGGCTGCTACCTTAAAGCAGTTTGAAATCTTCTCGATACGGTTATCGAGGATGTCAGGGAAACGAAGCAGCATGGGCGAAGTCACGTCGCGAACCTGAAGTTCATCGATCAATTCTTTCAAATCGACCGCGGCGCAACCTTTTTTTGGAGTGACGGTTGCATGTCCCTTTTCATTGATAGAGAAGTAGTTGAGTCCCCACCCGTTGATGTTGTAGAGCTCAGCTGAATCTTCAATACGCCATTTTCTCATTTACGTGAAAGCGATAGGAGGGTGGATAATAAAATTTAGCCTGCGAAAATACAACTATTCTCCGAATAATCAATGTGTTTTAGTAAGCCGTGGGGCTTTGGCAAGCTTCGCTTTTGGAATTATTAGGGAAAATGAAAAAGCGCAATGCCGGTGAGGGGATTGCGCTATCTGGGAAAGTATTTGTAAATATCTTTGCGATGGAGACATCTGATAAAAGTAATTGAATCGTTTTCTATCAAAATGCCTAATCTATATTCACCAATTCTGATTCGGTAGAAGTTTTCAGCTCCTTTCAATTTCTTTAGATTCTTGATTGATGAAATTTGTTCAATAGTCATGATCTGCTCGATACAATCTGCAATTTTCAAGTGAAATGACTTATCCTTTATTTTATTGACATCCTTTTCAAAGGACTTGTCGATACGAACAATCATTTCCGAAGTTTTTTTAGAAAAGAATCTGTGTCAACATATTCATCGGTTTTAGCAGCCTTGATGGCATGTACAAGACCCAAATCTTCCATATCTGCCTCCGATAAAGTCTTGGCTTTAATCCCTATCTTTTTGGCAATTTCCATCAATAGTTTTAGGTCTGATTTTGAATCTGTATCTAAGAGTATTGCTTGCATAATTTCATTTTTTTGATTTACACAAAGATAACGTGATAAACAGAACATTGCCAAAAGGTTGTCCATTAATTATTTGAAAAAGAAAAGCGCAACACCAATCAGGCATTGCGCTTTCGAATATCGGTTATTCGGGGTGCGACTTGGAGTCGCGCCCCGAATGGGGAGGCTAATTACTTCGTGTGACCTTTGATCCAGTTGAAGGCATTGCTGAATGCTTCCATCCATGGAGTCACCTGATCGTTCTCTTTGCGGTCAGTCGGGTAGAAACCACACTGCCAAGGGAAGATTGCACGTTCAGGGTGAGGCATCATCGCTAAGTGGCGACCATCTTTCGAGCAAACACCGGCAGTTGCAAATGCAGAACCGTTCGGATTGGCAGGATATGCGTCGTAGTTGTATTTCGCGATAATGTTGTATTGCTCTTCACCGTAAGGGAATGAGAATTTACCTTCACCGTGAGCCACCCAAACACCGATTTTGCTACCAGACAATGAGCCCAGCATCACCGAGTTGTTTTGAGGAATCTCAAGAGTCACGAAGTTCGATTCGAATTTGTGTGAATCGTTATGCAACATCTTGTGTTTCAGTTCGTGCTCAGGGTATATCATTTCAAGTTCGGCCATCAGCTGGCAACCGTTACAGATACCGAGACTCAACGTGTCAGGGCGAGCCATGAACTTGTCGATAGCCGCTTTCGCTTTCTCGTTGAAGAGAATACCACCGGCCCATCCTTTAGCAGAACCCAGAACGTCTGAGTTAGAGAATCCACCGCAGAATACCACCATGTTTACATCTTCCAATGTTTCACGACCGCTGGCAAGGTCAGTCAGGTGAACGTCTTTCACGTCGAAACCTGCCAGATACAAGGCGTAAGCCATCTCGCGTTCGCCATTAGTACCTTTATCACGGAGGATAGCTGCTTTGATGCCGCTTGCCTCGTGGCGTGGGTTGAGGTTGTATTGTGACATTTTACCGGTGAAAGCCTGGTTGAACTTCCACTCGATAGGCTGTTGTTTGTAGTTTTCAAAACGTGCTTTGGCACAAGCTTCACCGCTCTGTTTGCGATCAAGCAGGTAAGAAGAAGAGTACCACAGGTCACGCAGGTAGTCGATGCCCAACTGGTATTCGATACCCTCTTTGTTGATCAGGATGTGACGCTCGTCGCATGGTTTAGCGATGCGGAGGAATCCTACGCCAGCTTCTTCCAATGCTTTCTCTACAGCAGTTTTGTCTTTTACCTGAATGATTACGCCCGGATTTTCTGCGAAAAGGATTTTGATGATATCTTCTTCGTCGATTTTATCCAGCGTCACTTCCAGACCGCCTTCTACATTGGCAAAACACATTTCCAGCATAGTGGTAATCATACCACCGGCAGAGATGTCGTGACCGGCAAGGATCAGTCCTTTCTCGATCAATCCCTGGATAGTCATGAATGCGTCAGCGAAATACTCAGTGTCTTTGACAGTCGGCACTTCCATGCCGATTTTGTTTTGAGCCTGAGCAAATGCAGAACCGCCGAGTTTGAATGTGTCAAATGAGAAGTCGATGTAGTAAAGGGCAGTTCCTTTTTCCTGTACCAAAACAGGTGAAACCACTTTCTTGATGTCGCTAACTTCACCACCGGCAGAGATGATTACGGTTCCCGGAGAAATTACTTTCTCGTCGCCGTATTTCTGTGTCATCGACAATGAGTCTTTACCGGTCGGGATGTTGATGCCGAGGTCGCAAGCAAACTGGCTACATGCTTCCACTGCTTTGTACAGGCGGGCATCTTCACCGGCGTTGCGGCAAGGCCACATCCAGTTGGCAGAAAGAGAAACGCTCTCCAATCCGTCTTTCATCGGAGCCCACACGAGGTTGGTCAATGATTCGGCAACAGCCAAAACAGAACCGGCTTCAGGGTCAGCCATCGCTGCCTGAGGAGCGTGGCCGATAGAGGTTGCGATACCCGCTTCGCCTTTGTAGTCAAGGGCAACCACACCACAGTCGCTCAATGGCAACTGCAATTCACCCTGACATTGCTGGCGGGCGATTTTACCGGTTACCGAACGATCCACTTTGTTGGTTAACCAGTCTTTACAAGCCACCGCTTCAAGTTGAAGAACGGTTTCGATATAGTTGTGGATATCAGAAGTCTGATATTCCGGTTCTTTGTAAGATTCAACAACTGTGCTGTCGGTCATCACGGTACGTGGCGGTTTACCGAACATCATTTCCAGTTGAAGGTCGATAGGTCGTTCGCCGTCAGCTTGTTCGAATACAAACTTCATGTCGCCGGTAGTTTCACCCACTACGTACATCGGAGCGCGTTCGCGTTCAGCGATTTTTTGTACACGTTCGATATCTTTTTCTTTGATGAGCAAGCCCATACGCTCCTGGCTCTCGTTACCCACGATTTCTTTAGCAGAAAGAGTAGGGTCGCCTACGGGAAGTTTGTCCACGTGGATCAGACCACCGGTAGTCTCTACCAACTCAGAAAGCGAGTTAAGGTGACCGCCTGCACCGTGGTCGTGGATAGATACGATTGGGTTTTCATCCGCTTCGGCCAATGCACGGATTACGTTGGCTACGCGTTTCTGCATTTCCGGGTTGGCACGTTGTACGGCATTCAGCTCAACGGCATTTTCGTAGTGACCGGTATCCACGGATGATACGGCACCGCCACCCATACCGATGCGGTAGTTATCACCACCCATTACCACTACTTTGTCGCCTACTTCAGGCTCGCCTTTCAAAGCGTCTTTCAAAGTACCGTAACCGACACCTCCGGCCAACATGATTACTTTGTCGAATCCGTATTTTTTATTGTTTTCTTCGTGCTCGAAAGTCAGGACAGAACCGCAGATCAGCGGCTGACCGAATTTGTTACCGAAGTCAGATGCACCGTTTGATGCTTTGATCAGGATTTGTTCTGGAGTCTGGTACAACCATTTGCGTTCCGGCATTGCACCTTCCCATTCGCGAACTCCATCGGTACGTGGGTATGAGGTCATGTAAACGGCAGTTCCGGCGATTGGCAAACTCGCTTTACCTCCGCCGAGACGGTCGCGGATCTCACCACCGGTTCCGGTAGCAGCCCCATTGAAAGGCTCAACGGTAGTCGGGAAGTTGTGCGTTTCCGCTTTCAGGGAAATAACGGTTTTGATATCTTTTACCTGGAAGAAATCAGGTTTGTCGGCAGATGCAGGAGCGAATTGCTCCACAACAGGACCTTCGCTGAAGGCAACGTTGTCTTTATAGGCAGAAACCAGCTTGTTCCAGTTGGTTTCGGAAGTCTTTTTGATGAGTTTGAAAAGCGAGCTCTCTTTTTCTTCACCGTCGATTACGAATACGCCGTTGAAAATTTTGTGACGGCAGTGCTCAGAGTTTACCTGAGAGAAACCGAAGATTTCGCTGTCGGTCAGTTTGCGTCCGATTTTTTCACTTACTTCATTCAGGTAAGCCACTTCGTCGTCGCTGAGAGCCAAACCTTCCTGTTGGTTGTAAGCCGCGATGTCCGTAATGTGCAAGATGGGCTCCGGCTGTTTGTTAACGGTGAAAATTGTTTGATTCAAACCATTGTACATGCGCTGCAACATCGGGTCGTGCGCTGCATTTTCGTCAGCAACAGGGAAATACTCCTCGATGCGGGTGATGCCGGTAATGCCTACGTTGAGGGCGATTTCCACGGCATTGGAACTCCATGGAGTAATCATCTCCTTGCGGGGACCTACAAACCAACCTTCGATAGAGTCGGCTTCGATTGGCGTTGCTTCACTAAACAGCCAAACCAGTTTGCGTGTATCTTCGGCAGATAACGCATGGTTTACTTCAACGGCAAGAACCGTTTTAGCAGGATTTTGAAAAAATCGAATCATTGTATTGAGTTACAAGTTACTAGTTACAAGCAAAGATTCCACTCTTCCCGATTGAAACCGGGACTCCCCTTTATGATAGAGGGAGGTCGGGAAAATTGCTGCAAAAGTAACCATTTTTTCTCAGAGCCTTTCTATATAAACCGTTATATTTTAGGCGAAATGGGGCGTTACAGGTCGTCCGGATTTGAATGCAATTGTTTTGAACTTACTCTTTTTTATAATAATGGAAAATGAGAGTCGGTAGAAATCCCGTCCTGCGCCTGTAGAAATTTTTATATCTTTGCATCCCGATAGATGAAACACAATCTGTTACTTCGTGGACGAAACAATCTCAATTATACTCAAAGGCATATTGATGGGCGTGCTGGTATCGGCACCTATGGGCCCAATCGGAGCGCTTTGCATTCAACGGACTCTTAACAAAGGGAGGTGGCATGGATTTGTCACCGGTGTTGGTGCGATGCTATCTGACGTGGTGTATGCCGTGATGGTGGGGATGGGGATGAGTTTTATCGTCAATTTCATCTCTTCGTTTAAGGATATTATTCAGATTATGGGTAGCGCCCTGTTGCTGGGATTCGGGGTGTTCCTCTTCCGTTCCAACCCAATCAAGGCATTTCGCCAGCAACGGAAAAACATCACGACCTACACACAGGATTTTGTGACGGCATTTTTGCTTACGCTTTCCAATCCGCTGATTATCTTTCTATTTATCGCACTCTTTGCCCGTTTGAATTTCTACAACGCCGACTTTTCATTCGGTCAGCATATTCTCGGTTTTGTCTCCATTGCCGTGGGAGCCTTGCTTTGGTGGTTGTTGGTGACTACGCTTTTCGGCAAATTGCGTGACCGCATCAATCTGCGCCGCCTTTGGGTGGTAAACCGCATCATTGCCGGCATCATCATTGCCATTTCTCTGATTGGCCTTATTTACAGCACCTTTGCCGAGGTAAAAACCACTCACGCTTATCACTCCGTGAAGCATATCTGTAGCTTTTCGGTAAAAGATTAAACCAACTAAATCTTCATTTCTCCGGTTATGAAAATCGGATGGAAAATGCTATTTTTACATTTCTATTCGATTAACCCATAAATCACAGAAAATGAAGAGTGCAAATATCCCATATTTACCCCAATTGGCTGAACTGGATGAAGAACGTATCATCCAATTGATGGAAGAAAAAGCCACCCGTCAAAGCATTGATCACGTCAATTGGCCGCAGTTTCACTACAAACCGATTGCCGCCTACTCCATAGCACATGATGCGGACCGCATTTATATCCATTTTTTTGTAAGGGGGAATTGCCTGAAGGCGCTTTATACGGAAGACCAGTCGCCGGTGTGGACCGACAGTTGCGTGGAATTTTTCGTACAGCCGCCGGGTAGCGAGTTTTATTATAACTTCGAATTCAACTGCATCGGTACCTGCTACGCCGCCAAACGCAGTAGTCGCGACGATTTTGCGTTACTTACGGCGGATGAACTGGCGCAGATAAAACGATATCCCGCCTTAGGGCATAAGCCGTTTCAGGAAATGGAGGGCTTGTTTGTCTGGGATGTTCTCGTTTCGATTCCCTTTTCTTTGATTGGTCTTGATGGAAAGAACCTCCCGGATAGCATCCGTGCCAATTTCTACAAATGTGCCGACGGTACCATCCTGCCGCACTACCTGAGCTGGAATCCCATAGAAACACCGAAGCCGGACTTTCACCGACCGGAGTTTTTCGGGGAGCTTTTCTTGCAAAAACCGTAAGATTTCACCTTTTACATGCAATAACGCTTATTTTATCAGCGGCATCGCTCAAATTTACAGCGATGCCGCTGTTTTTTTAAGCGAATACGCTCATTAAAACAGCGAATTCGCTGTTTATTTCAGCTATATAGCTTAATTTATGAGCGAATGCGCTTAAATATTCAGCGATGTCGCTGAATATTTAAGCGGTAAGGCTGTCTTTTTCAGCGATTATTGTTATTTTTGGTGCAATTGCCTATTTCTAAAACACGTATGCTATGGAAAAGATTAATCCCATTCTTCTGATTCGCCGCGAAATGAGCAAAAGGCACATGACCGCTGTTGACCTGGCTAAAAAACTGAACCTGCATCCTTCTACGGTAAAAGTGATGCTGCATAGTGATACCATTCAGGTGCAGCGACTGCTGGAAATCTCTGAAATTCTCCAGTATAATTTCTTACTCGAAATAGCATCGACCTTATCGTATTCCGAACCAAAGATAGAATCGGTTGCGACGGTAGAAAATTCTTCTTCGGCACAAGACGACCACATCAAAGAGCTGGAAATGGAGGTTAAAATATTGCGGCAAACGCTGAAAGAGATAGTGGGGAAAGGGTGAGAATAAGAAGGCTGAAGGCCTGATATATCCTAGCCCAGGACAACGTCCTGGGTAGAGGATGAATCATATAAATGGAGCCCTGAAGGGGCGATATAAAACGGGTTATGTTCCTATATCGCCCCTTCAGGGCTCGGTTGGTCTTGGTATTCATGCCCAAGGCGTTGCCTTGGGCTAGGATATACAGGGCTTTCAGCCCGGGAAATACACACAGATGATATTGACTGCCTTTAGTGGTTGAACCCTTTCAGGGTTCGGCCTCTGCTTTTCACACATTCCCCGGGTGAAACCCGGGGAACAAGGATAAATGATGCCCGAACCCTGAAGGGGTTCAACAATCCTATTTATCATCTGATACATCATCTTCTTCCCTTTTCTCCTCATTCTTCAACGCCTCAAAGCCCGAAACTACATCAAACAACTCCTCATCAATGAGGCTCTGGCGCAGGCTGTGGAATTTGTGTTGCAGGTCATCGAGCAGTTCGTCGATGTTTTTTTCGGCCCGTTGCATGGCGGCCAACCGACTTGCATTTTCGCTCATCAGCGATTCGGCGAGGGCTTTGAAGAGTGACACGAAGAGGTATTCGCGAATCAACGCTGCGAGGGTTTCCTTTTTCCCACCGATCACCTCGGGTAGATTCCCGGAAGGCCAGTGCAGTTCGGCAATGGAATCCCGCCACGTCTCATCCAACGGCAGCCACCGCTGTACGGTCGGGGTATAACCGGCTCCCGGTTTCGGTTGATTGTGGTAGAGGTAGATTTCAACATCGGGGGAATTCTCCCGGAGCAGTTCACTTTGATTGAGCAACTGGGCCACCAGCGGTGTGATGGCCTTGACCGATTGTGGTACGGCAAAGAGATGTTGAAGGTTTAATCCCGAATCCGCCAGTAGAAATTGTACCCGTTCCCCCACGGCCCACACCTCTTGTTTGCCTTGCATTTCCCTTAATGAAGCAATGACATAATCCGCCAGTGTATCATTGAATTGGCCTACCAATCCCTGGTCGGAACCCAATACGATGGCGCATATCGTGCGTTCTTCTTCCTTCTTAGACGTTTTATGTTCCCTACTTCGGGTTATTTTCTCTTCCCTGAAATAGGCCAGAATCCCCAGCTCCACGGTGCGGAAATAGTCGCCCAACGAACTCACCGCTGACTCGTACTGCCCGATGTTGGAGGCAGCCACGGCTTTCATGGTGCGGACGACCGATTTTATTTTTCCGGCGCCCTCCAGTTTGCGGCGTAGGCTTTCGAGGGTATCCATGAGATTGAGATTTTTTATTCTATCGACCGACTCTCTATGAGCGAGTCGGTCGAGGTGCATACTCGAAGGCCTCGCTCATAGAGAGGCCTTCGATAAACATTAGTCAATTTCAAACGCCTTCAATATCTGCCCGGCAAAATCAAGAATAAAACTACGGTCCTCATCGCTGAATGCCGTTCCGGTATAGATACGGTCGAGCAATTCGGCGGGTAGTTGGGGACAAGCCTCAAGAAGTGCGGCTTCGGCAAGCTTCATGTCATCGATGGAAATGGAGTCAAAGTGCCCTTCGGTAAGCGCCAGCAGCACCACGATTTGTTCCGCCACGGAAAGCGGATGCAGCTCCGGTTGCTTCAACCAGGTGCGGATGCGTTTGCCATGCTCAATGATTCGTTTGGTATTATCATCCAGTCGGGTACCGAATCGTGCATAGTTTTCCAGTTCTTCAAATTGGGAATAGGCCAGTTTCAGGCTGCCCGTTACAGTGCGATAAGCTGGGAGCTGCGCCTTTCCACCCACACGGGAGACCGATTTACCCACATCCACCGCGGGCAGGATGCCCAGCTCGAATAGTTTAGGAGAAAGGTAAATCTGACCGTCGGTAATCGAAATCAGGTTCGTTGGGATGTACGCTGATATGTTTTGCGCCTCCGTCTCCACAATGGGTAGAGCCGTCAGCGAACCGCCCTTCAGCTCGTCACAAAGGTGGGTGGCACGTTCCAACAAGCGGGAGTGAATATAGAAAATATCTCCGGGGAAAGCCTCCCGGCCGGGTGGCCGTCGCAACAACAGCGAAAGTTCACGATAGGAACGGGCATGTTCTGTCAGGTCGTCATAAATAACCAGCACATCACGTCCCTGCTCCATAAAATATTCGCCAATGCTGGTGGCGGCGTAAGGCGCAATGTATTTCAGTCCCGGCGGATTGTTGCCTTCGGTGGCTACGACCACGGTGTAATCTATAGCACCGTGATGGCGCAGGTTAGCAATCACCTTGGCGACCGAAGCCGCACGCTGGCCGATGGCACAATAGATGCAAATCACATCTTTTCCCCGTTGGTTGATGATGGTATCAACCGCGATGGCGGTCTTGCCCGTCTGCCGGTCACCCATGATTAGCTCGCGTTGGCCACGCCCTACGGGAATGAGTGCATCAATTGCCTTGATGCCGGTTTGCAGCGGCATGGATACCGCAGAACGGTCCATGATGGGATGGGCGGGACGCTCGATGGGCAGCCGTTCGGTAAAGGGTATTGTACCCAGACCGTCCATCGGTTCACCCACCGGATTGATGACCCGTCCGATGACCGCATTTCCCACCGGAATATCCATGACCCGGCCTGTTCGCTCCACCTCATCGCCCACGTGCAGAAGCCAATCTTCACCCAGCAGGATAACGCCGATTTCGTCTGCATCGATATTGTAGGCAATGCCGTACACATCACCCGGAAACCGGAGCAGTTCTTCAAACCCCACACCGGGCAGTCCGGAGACACGGGCGATACCGGAAGTCACACTGGTAACCGTTCCAATCTCCCGCGGTGAAAGCGTGAAAAGGTGCTGCTCCCTGTTTTTCTCTAATTGGTCAAACAGGTCAGTGACGATAGTATGTAAGTCATTCTTCGGCATCCTTATCTGCTTCGGGTTTTGCTTTTATTGTTTCAGTGATGGCAGATTGCAGCGAATGCAGGTATTCGTCAATGCTCCAGTCTATTTTGTGACCGTTGGCGATGAGTTCGATTCCGCTGACCAAGTGAGGCGACGTTTCGAAGTGACATTGCGGCCGGATGCCTGTTATTTGCGAAACGGCATTTACGATTTCCGTTTGTTGTTTTTCATTCAGGAGAAATGCGCTATGTACCTTTACCGGCTGGCAGTTTTCTTTGAATAAAGCATTAAACTGCTCTTTTTCTTCACCCGACAGTGAATTTATTTTTCGGATAAATGCAGCAACGGCCTGCTCTTCCAGTTCGGTAGAGGCCAGTTCGGTAAAGACCTTGCGGGCAATGGCAAAGATTTCCTCCTGTGCCTTTTGGCGGATTTCCCTGCTCAGGCTTTCCTGCGCTTCGGCTAATACCGCCTTCAGGTTGTCCCGCAATACTTCGGCATCGTGTCGCGCCTCTTCAAGCAGTTGTTGCCGCTTCTCGTTGGTTTCGGTGGTAAATGCACTCATCAGCGCCTGCTTCTCCTGCTCGAAAGCTTCATTCTTTTGGATAAACTCCGCTTGCTCCTTTTCAGCTTCCGCTTTGATGGCTTCGGCCTCTTTGAGTCGGGCTACGATTTTTTTCTCCCGTTCTTCCACCGCTTTGAGAATGGGCTTGTAGAGAAACTTCTTCAGTAACCAGACGAGGATGAGGAAGTTGATGATTTGCGCAGCGACTATAAACCCATTTATTTCCATAGCTAATTATTTTCCAATGATGTAATTCCAGAACGGATTGGCAAAAATGAGAATCATCGACACCACAAAGCAGTAGATGGCGATGGATTCAATCATGGCCAGACCCACAAACAGGGTGCGGGTGATGGTGGGTGCGGCGTCGGGCTGCTGGGCGATGGAGTTGAGTGCCGACGAAACGGATTTCCCTTCTCCGACAGCCGGAATCATGCATCCGATAGCGGTGGCAAGACCCGCCGTTACAATGGATGCGACTGCGATAATTGTTGTACTGTCCATTTTGACCTCCTGTGTATTATTGTTATTCTTCGTGTTTTGCTTCCTGTACGGCTGCGGTGATATAGACCGTTGCCAATACGCTGAAAATATAGGCTTGTACCATTCCGACCAGCAAGCCCAGCGCTTTCATCACGATGGGAAAAATAAGCGGGGTAATGCTCAACAGGATTCCCACAATCATTTCACCGCTCATGATGTTTCCGAAAAGACGGACGGCCAGTGCCAGTGTGCGGGTAAATTCGCTAATCAGGTGAAACGGCATCATGATGACTGATGGTTTCAAATACGATTTCAGGTAATTTCGAATACCGTTTTCCGAAATACCAAAGATAGGCACGGCGAGAAATACTGAAAGTGCCAGTGCCGTGGTCGTTGAAAGTGAGCCGGTCGGCGGTTCGTAAAACGGGAAAATGATACAACTGTTTGACGTAGCGATAAAGAGAAACAGCGTGCCGATATAACCGATGTATTTCTCCGGACAAGGCAGGCCGATGTCGCGGATTTGGTTGTTAATGGTCGTGACCAACGTCTCCAGGATGCACTGCCAGCGGGAGATGTGGATGTCCGTTTTTAAGTTTCGGGTGACGAGCCATGACGCGAGAACGAGCGTGAGCATGATTGCCCACGTCATCACCAGGGTCATGTTGATGGTAATAAATCCATGTTCCCAGAAAACCGTTTCGTCCGGACTCAGCTTCATCGCTTACTCTTTTTGCTGTTGAATCATCTTCTCGTCACGGTTTTTCGTGTAACGAATGACCAGCATTCGCGCCAGCGCAAAACCAACTACACAGACTAATAACCGTTGCCAGCTACCGGCCCCGATGAGGTAAAATCCAACCATCGTAACACTCAAGCGAATAATCAGACTCCCGGCAAACCATAACGCCGGAATCCTGGCCTGAACCGCTTTCCTGACTGTCCACCAAAGGCCGCCAAAGAAGAACGTTCCCAATACAAGGCCTGTGATCAGAGCCAATATCATGTAAATTACATCATTCATCTTTTTTCTCCTCCTTGTTATCGTTGATTTCGTTCCGTTCTTTCGAAACCCAGCTCCAGGCTAGCACGCAACCCAGGAAAAGACCACAGACCAGTCCGGTCAGTGTCCAGGAAAAAGATTGCGGATAACTGTCGTCCAACCATACGCCAACGGCAGTGCCGATCAATGTAGGGATGACGACCGACCAGCCGACCAGCCCGAACATGCTCAGCCCAAACCAGACGCTCTGCTTGCGGCCGCGTTGGGCTTTTAGTTTTAGTTGCTCTTTTTCGCCCACCTTGCGGGTGAAGGAGTCTGTGCTTTGTTTTTCTTCCGGTATCATAATTGTTCTTTTCGAAGTTTTTCAATGCTTGCCACCAGTCCGCTCTCCATTTTATCCATCACCGTACGAAGTTGGGTTTCGCTTTCATCGGTCTGGACGAATTCTTTTTCTACTGCTTCCTTTAATTGTCCCAGACTGGCGCCACCAATGGCATTTCGTACAGAGACAAGAACCTCTGTTCCCGCTTTTATCAAAATGCCTTCGTCGATGGCGATGTAGTGCTCTTCGTTATTGGCCTCATACATGAAAATGCCCGGAACCAATGCTGTGACGCAATCCAGCCGTTGAGGAAGCAGTCCGTACGAACCGGTCGCCGTCTCCAGTACAATCCGGCAGACACCTTCCGTCTCTGTGTAAATGCGGAATGGAAGCAGGATTTTCAGATGCATCAGTTGTTCCATTTTTATCCGGATTTTTTCACCTCATCAATGCCACCTATCATGTAAAAAGCGCCTTCGGGATAATCCTTGAACTCATCCGCCAGAATGCGTTCGCAACCGTCAAGCGCATCCTGCAAGCTCACTTCGCGCCCTTTGATGCTGCTGAAATGTTCCGTGGTAAAGAAGGGTTGCGAGAAGAATCGTTCCAGCCGCCTGGCGCGGTTCACCAGATTGCGGTCGCTCGTGGAGAGCTGTTCCAGACCGAGCATGGCGATGATATCTTTGAGGTCTTCGTATTGTGCCAATGTCTGCCGGATTTGCTGGGCCAGATTGTAGTGGCGCTCCCCGATGATGCTGGGTGTCGCCATTTTCGAACCAGATTGCAACAGGTCGATGGCGGGATAAAGCCCTTCGCTCGCCTTTTTCCTCGAAAGCACGATGGAGGCTGAAAGGTGTGAGAAGGCATGCACGGCCGATGGGTCAGTCAGGTCATCGGCGGGAACGTAAATTGCCTGGATGGAGGTAATTGCTCCCGTATCGGTATTGGCAATGCGCTCTTCCAGTTTGGATAATTCTGTTCCCAAAGTCGGTTGGTAGCCCATGCGCGAAGGCATTTGCCCCATCAGTCCGGAGACCTCCATGCCCGCCTGGATAAAACGGAAAATGTTATCAATCAGTAACAGCACATCCCTGTGTTCATCGTCGCGGAAATATTCCGCCATAGTCAGCGCAGCATGCCCTACCCGGAAACGGGCTCCCGGCGGTTCGTTCATTTGTCCGAACATCATCACCGTATTGTCAAGCACACCAGCCTCTTTCATATCGTGGTAAAGTTCGTGTCCTTCACGGCAGCGTTCGCCGATACCGCAAAACATACTCACGCCCTTATTGTGCCCCACCATATTGTGAATCATTTCGGTCAGCAGCACCGTTTTACCAACGCCAGCACCGCCGAAAAGTCCGGCTTTTCCGCCCCGTTCGAGGGGAATCAATACATCAATGGCTTTGATTCCTGTCAGGAAGATTTCCGATTGTGTCGAACGTTTGGAGAGCGGGGGGGGGGATTGGTGGATGCTTCGTTGTTCCAACTTGGGTAATGGCTCCTTTTTGTCAATGGTATTTCCGAAAACGTCAAACATCCGTCCCATGATGTGACTGCCTACCGGGACAGTCAACTGTTTGCCGCTGTTGAAAACTTCTGTACCGCGGGACAGACCCTGAGTCGGCGTTAAAGCAATACCGCGAACGCTTTGGGCATCGAGCTGGGTCAATACTTCGATGGCGATTTCCCGGTTTTTTCCGGTATATAGCAGGGTATAAATGGCGGGTAACTCCTTTTCAAAACGCACGTCCACGACGCTGCCTCTCACGGCAATGACATTTCCGCAAGCCCGGTTTTCGCTATTATGTGCAGCGGGGATTGACATTTCTCATGGATTTAGTGCGGCTCTTTATATATAATAACAATTCAACGTCCAACTATTCCTGATTTTCCGCTAAAAATTGAAGGATGAATTCATTACAACCTTTTACCTTTGCGGCAAATTAAGAATTCATCTAAATATCATATCTAACAAAAAGAATTATGGCAAACAGAATTTGTGAACTTCTGGGAATAAAATACCCCATTGTGCAAGGGGGAATGGTGTGGTGCAGCGGCTGGGAACTGGCTTCTGCGGTGAGTAATGCCGGTGGACTCGGATTGCTCGGAGCTGGCTCGATGTACCCGGAGATTTTGCGCGACCACATTCGCAAATGCAAGGCGGCTACCGATAAGCCTTTCGGTGTAAATGTACCGCTGATGTATCCGCAGATTGAGGAAATCATGAAGATTATCGTGGAGGAAGGCGTGCAGGTGGTGTTTACCTCTGCCGGAAATCCGAAGGCGTGGACTTCGTTTCTCAAGGAAAAAGGCATCAAAGTGGTGCATGTGATTGCCAACGGTAAATTTGCCCAAAAGTGCGAAGAGGCCGGTGTGGATGCTATCGTGGCGGAAGGCTTCGAGGCGGGCGGTCACAACGGGAAAGAGGAGACAACTACCTTCTGCCTGATTCCGCACATTCGTCAAATCACCTCGTTGCCGTTAATTGCTGCGGGTGGTGTGGTGACCGGTCGCAACGTATTGGCTGCAATGGCGCTGGGTGCGGAAGGTGTGCAGGTAGGGACGGCATTCGCTCTGTCTGCTGAGAGTTCAGCCAGTGACGAATTCAAGCGTCGTTGCCTGAATTTGCCGGAAGGCGAAACCAAATTGTCATTGAAGAAGGTCTCTCCGACGCGCCTGGTGAAAAACGAGTTTTTCCAGCAAATCTATGAACTGGAGTGCAAAGGCGCTTCGGCTGATGAACTGAAAGAAATCATGGGTAAAGGGCGTCCGAAAAAAGGAATGTTCGAAGGCAACATCAATGAAGGAATGCTTGAGATTGGCCAGGGTGCAACGCTGGTCAAAGAGATATTGCCTGTGAGCGAGATTATGAAGAATATGGTGGCCGAATACAATTCAGTATTAAGCAGATTGCAAGGGTTGTAGGAGCATTTTTTCTCGAAATATATTATCCTGATTAATTTTCTGAGTTGAGGAGAAATTAGTGAATAACAGGCAGATGCAGTATTCCCCGCGTCTGCCTGTTTCTATTTTCAACGGAAATAGGGCTCTATCTGTGTTATTTGTGATATATTTGTAACGTTATAGTAATACCATGGAAAGAGCATTATCCGGAATTTATGATTAGAGCTTATACCACTTTAAGTTATACTCAATCACATGATTTTCGGATACACTTAACCACTTCAAGTTAATTACATCAGGATGACAATGAAAGATTTACCTACTCAGACAGCATCAACACAGATGGAGGAAAACAGTGTCCTTAAAACGATTACAGCGGACCGGAACAGAACCAATCTTCTGAAAAAATGGGAACAAAATGCAATTGCATATTTAGTCCAGCGAATACCTTCCTGGATTAGTTCGGATATGTTGACAGCGATAGGTTTTTTGGGAGCAGTGATTATTTTCCTGAGTTTTGTGCTGGCAACCTATGTAAACCGGAATTTGCTTCTGTTGGGCGTTTTAGGATATGCAATCAGTTGGTTTGGTGATTCGCTGGACGGACGCATTGCCTATTACCGGCATAAAGAGCGGAAATGGTATGGCTTTTCTTTGGATATTACCGTTGACTGGTTGGGGATTATGCTGATGGGACTTGGATTTGTCGTTTATGTGCATGATGCCTGGGAATTGGTAGGTTTCGCCCTGGTAGCCTTGTATGGATGGGAAATGATGACCGCATTGTTGCGCTACAAGATTACCGGAAAATATTCCATTGATTCGGGAATAATGGGCCCTACAGAAGTCAGAATCATTATTTCGTTACTGTTGGTTCTCGAAGTTGTTTTGCCGGATTCATTGCTATATAGTTTATCCTTGCTGGCAATATCTCTTTTCATTGCCAATATTGTTGACTCCAAAAATCTTCTGGCTTTAGCCAATGAACGAGACGCCGAAGAGCGGGAAAAACGCAAGGAAAAACAAATCGTCTGATTCTTAAAATCATGAGATTAATATACACAGGAAGGATTGTCTTACCTTTTGGGGAGAGGCAATCCTTCTTTTTTGAAGGAGAAAGCGTAAAGATATTTCAGGGATGAAGTTAAAACCGGACGAAAAGTTAACGGCTTTTTTTCTTCCCTCAAATTAATTATCTTTGCCGTCCTGCCCCTGAATAGGGGATCAACAACGCGATAAATTAATTACTTACTATATGGAACTTACAGGAAGAATCATTCAAATCCTGCCGCTTCAGTCGGGACAAGGAAAAAATGGTGTTTGGAAAAAACAGGATTACATCATCGAAATGGGTGGACAATACCCTAAAAAAGTTTGTTTCAACATCTGGGGAGACAAGATCGATACTTTTGCCATTCAGATGGACGAAGAATTGAAAGTGGACTTCGACATCGAGAGCCGCGAATTTAACGGCCGCTGGTACACCGATGTACGTGCCTGGAATGTAACCCGTGTAGCTGCCGGTGCCGGAGCTGTTCCTCCTGCTTTCGAGCCGAAGCCTGCCGATTTCCTGCAACACGCTCCCGGCGAGGATATGCCTTTCTAAACGAAATCGTTTCAGGATAAATAGAAAAGCCGCTTAATCAGTCATGGTACTGGTTAGGCGGCTTTTTTATCCCTCTTGATTCAATCGAGAGGGGGCGCGTTTATAACGCTTTAATATCTCAAAAGGGAACAGAGAATGGATAATTGAGCCTGTAATATTTGCAATTAACTACCATTTGATGCGTCCCAACCCTGGGAATCTCAGCCCAGCCCTCGGGCTGCCATTCCCAACCTTGGGAAACCTTGCCTACATGCTGGGCGGACTTTCCCAAGATTGGGAATGTTAGTTTTTGGGCTCAGGCGAACTTTCCCAACGTTGGGATTCTTTCCCCAGTCCCCAGGGAGACTTTCCCAACGTTGGGACGGCTTCCTTCGCTTGCGAAATCATTTTCCCAATAAGATTTTTCATCCAAAATGGCCAAAACAGAGTGTCCGACGCGTCGGAATCCTCCACCGAGGGGTCAGGCAATGATTCCGACATGCCGGAAAGCCAGCCCAGCCCTCATGCGAACATTCCGACGCGTCGGAAAGTCTCTTTTTGACCAAAAACAAAGAATCCGACGCGTCGGAATGGTTCCCCAGCTCGTGGTGGGACTTTCCGACACGTCGGACGATAAAAAAGATAGCCCCGAAGAATTTCCCTTCGAGGCTATCTGTCTGTTTTCTTTGCATTTCTTTGTGGTACAAACTTAATTACAATTATTCCTGCAATTCTCATCTCCCTGCTCTATCTGAATCGTAGCATGTTCGATGTGAAAATGGTTATGCAGGTGCTTTTGCACTTCGTAGATAAAGGTATTATCTGTTTCACAACAAGTATTGAGGTGAACGGTCAGGGCAGCATCGGTCGTACTCAGTGCCCAGATGTGCAGGTCGTGAATGGTTGATACTTCGGGTAAAGCTTCGAGGTATTTGCGCACCACTTCGATATCAATGTGTTCGGGGACGGCATCCAGGCCTAGATTGACCGAATCAATCAACAGGTGGACGGTGCTGTAGAGAATCACCGCAATGATGATAAACGAAACCACCGAGTCAATCCAGGTAATACCCGTAAATGCTATAATCACCCCGGCAACTACCACGCCCAGCGATACCAGCGCATCGGCCACAAAGTGGACAAAGGCGCTACGGATGTTTAGGTCGTTCTTTTTCCCTTTGACAAACAGCCATGCCGTGAAACCGTTGATCACAATACCAATAGCCGCCACCAGAATGACATCCTGTGATTTTATCTCCAGCGGTTTGCCTAGCCGGTGAATTGTCTCCCACAGGATAAAGCCGATGGCCACCAGTAGCAGGACGGTATTGAGCAATGCAATCAGTATCGTGGAACGCCGGAATCCGTAGGTAAAGCGAAGAGTCGGTTTTCGCTGAGAGAGAATAACGCCAATCCAGGAAAATGCCAGTGCCAGCACGTCGCTGAAGTTGTGTCCAGCATCGGCTACCAGTGCCATCGAATTGGCGAGATAACCGTAGACAACTTCGATTATGGTAAATACAATATTGAGTGCAATACCAATTTTAAAGGCATTATCCAGATTGATTTCGTGATGATGTTCGTGATCGTGTACCATAACTGTTTAAATTAATCACAGGCCATTTCACCCGCATTCTTTTTCGCAGAAAGCAGGTTATATGCTCCTTTTATAACAACTTTCGCTTTCGTTTGGTCGAAACTGTCGGGCAGGATTATTTCTGTGTATCCTTCGTCACTCACCCCTTTGCGAACCTGTACCATACGGTATTCGGTAAAGGGTTTGCCTCCTTCGCTCTTATTTTTCTCAAAGACAAAAATATAATCCTTGTCGTCGAAGCTCACCACGGCATCCGAAGGCAGGGTGGTAACGTTGTTGACCGTTCCTTCCACAATGGCGTTGGCATACATTCCGGGCATTACGTTTTTGCATTTACCCGTAACTTTTGCATATACCTTATAAGTCTTGTCGGCGTTGATCAGGTTACCCGTTTGGTAGATCACGGCTTCGTGCTGTTCGCTTTCATTGTTGATGTAGAAACGAATCTTCTGACCGGATGAAACTTTATCCGCATCTTTCTCGAAAAGACTCAGCTCAAGTAGCAGTTGGTCGCTGTTGACAATCTCAAACAGCACATCCGAAGGGGCAACAGATTTTCCGATGCTGATGTTGACCGCTTTTACGTATCCGGAAATGGGCGAGGTCACCGCTACTGACCGCCTGATATTGTTCATCGTGAGCTTACCGGTATTGATGCCGATGAGTTCGAGTTTTTGGCGAAGGGCGGTCAATTGTACCTTCAGCGTCTTGTATTCCGAAGTCACCTGCTGTACGTTTTTCTGCGAATAAACATCCTCTTTGTAGAGGTCGTTGTGGCGTTTGTACTCCGCCTCTGCATATTCGAGTTTGCTTTTTACCTCCAGGTAATTTTGCTGTAAATCGACAAACTCAGGGTTTTCCAGTATGGCGAGCGTCTGCCCTTTGCGAACCGTATTGCCCGGCACAAGTGAAGTGCTTTTGACAAATCCGCCCATCGGCATACAGACGGTTGCGAGGTTTTGCGGGGCAACTGCCACCTGCCCGTTAACCTTGAGTGTACCGCTCAGGGAACGCATCTCGATTTTGCCGAGTGAGATTTCGGCAAGTTTGATTTGGTCTGCCCGAAGCTCTACGATGTCTTCGGGAAGAACTTCCTCTTCTTTTTCTGGTTTGGCTTCGGCTTTTTTGCCGCCGTTACAGGACGTGGCGGCTATGATAAATGCCGCTATGATGGATATGGAAATGAATTTATAGGGTTTCATAAATGACCTTGAATTAAAAGATTTTACCTGAAATATTCTCAATACTGATCACCACCTGATTATAGCTGTTCAGCGCATCAAGGTAATTTTCGCGAATAGTCAATGCCCGGCTCAGGCTGAGGATATAGTCCACATAATCCATTGCACCGGCCTTGTAGCTGCCTGATGCCTGACGGATAATCAGGTCGGCTTCGGGCAATGCCTGCTTTTCGTAGTAGTTGAGGCTGTTGCTGTACTTCGCATATTCGCCGAGCAGCGATTTGTAACTTCCGGCAATGGTTTTCGAGTAGTTTTCAGAATTTATGCGGGCTTCCTGCTCTTTGAGTTTTGCGGATTTTGACCGGGCCGTATTGGCAGTGAACCAGAGCGGCACGGAGATACCTGCCAGAATACCGTTGAAGCGGTCATTCGGGCCGAAAGTGCGGGATATTCCATTCACCTCCTGCGTACCCCGCATGGTCTGGCTGAAGTAGCCAATGGTGAGATCGGGCAGCATTTTGCTGCGTTCGAGGTTTTTCTCCATGCGGGAAACCTCTACCTGTTGCTGCATATATTTGACCGAAGGGTTCTGAGCTACAACGGTATCAAGCTCTGCTGTAAACGGGATGCGGAACAAGACTGTATCCGCCGGGATTAAAGCCGTTTCAGCATTCAGCAGTGTCTGTAACTTTTGCCGGAAGATGTCGATGTCCACATTCACCTGTTGCATCCGGTTTTTCACCTCCAGACTTTGGGAATGGGCGCTAATCATCTCGATGCGGTTCGTTTCACCACTGCGGGCACGGAGTTCGGCTGCCCGGTAGAAGCCCGTATAAAGGCTGTCCTGATAAGCGAGCAATTTGCGCAACGAATAGAGATAAGTCAGCTGCCAGTAGGTCTGTTTCACTTGTGTGGCCACTTCGAGCCGGGAGTTTTGGTGTTGCCACTGGCTGCTTTTGATATTCGCTTTGGCCAGTTTGCTTTGGTTGGCATACACCGTGGGGAAGGCAAACGACTGTGATACGGTGAAACTGTTGTCTTTTGACCAGGAGTTGAACTGCCCGTATTGCCCTTCGAGGACGGTTTTCGGGATATCCCAGGCCGCATCTTTGAGCGCCTTTTGCGCTTCGACATTGTAGCCCGACGAGCGGATGGTCAGGTTGCTGTTGAGCGCCAGTTGTATGGCTTGTTGCAGATTTAGCCGAACCGTCTTTTGTGCGCTTCCCGTTGTGAAAAGAGAGATTCCGATGATGAACAGCATTGCGGTCTTTGTGAATTTGCCCTGAACCATTTTCCTGAGGTTTATTCTGGAAAATAAGATGTAGAAGACCGGCAGTACGATCAGCGTGAGCAATGTCGCTGTAATCAATCCGCCGATAACGACCGTGGCTAACGGTTTCTGTACCTCGGCTCCGGCAGAGGTGGAAATGGCCATCGGTAGGAAACCGAGCGAAGCCACCGCAGCGGTCATAATCACCGGGCGGAAACGTGTACGAAGGCCTTTCAGTACCCGTTCTGTGATATCGGTCAGACCCTCTTTTTCCAAACGATTGAATTCTGCAATCAGTACGATGCCGTTGAGCACCGCGACCCCGAAGAGCGCGATAAATCCGACACCCGCCGAAATGGAGAAGTTCATACCACGCAGCCAGAGTGCCACCACACCGCCGATGGCCGACATCGGTACGGCAGAGAAGATGAGCAATGACTGTTTCACCGAGCGGAAGGTAAAGAAGAGCAGCAGGAAGATGAGCGCCAATGCTACCGGTACGGCCATAGCCAGGCGGGACTTCGCCGCTTCGAGGTTCTGGAATTGTCCGCCGTAGGTGACGTAATACCCGGTCGGGAGCTTGATTTCCTTGTCGATGCGTGAAGAGACCTCATTGATTACGCTTTGTACGTCGCGGTTGCGGACATTGAATCCGATGGTGATGCGGCGTTTGGCATTTTCACGGGAAACCTGAGCCGGCCCCGATTTGATTTCTATATTGGCCAATTGCTCCAGCGGAATCTGGCCGCCGTTGGGAAGGGCTACCGACAGACTGCGTACATTGTCAAGGCTTTGGCGGTAATCCTTGTCAAGACGAACCACCAGTGCAAAGCGTTTTTCACCATCGAAAACCACTCCCGCCTGACTTCCGGCAAAAGCAGCCCGCAATACTTTGTTGATATCTTCGACAGACAGGCCATATTGCGCCAGTCGGTCACGGTTATATTCGATCTGGACCTGTGCCAGTCCGGTCACTTTTTCCACATTGATGTCTTCGGCACCTTCTACCTCGCGGATGATTTTCTCTACTTTGGCCGCTTTATCAGCCAGTTCCTCGAGGTCATCTCCGAATATTTTCACCGCAATGTCCTGTTTCGAACCGGATAGCAATTCGTTGAATCGCATCTGTATCGGTTGCTGAAATTCGAATTTCACCCCGGCCAGTGCGACCAGTTTCTCTTGCATCTTTTCTACCAGCTCTTCGCGGGTCTTGGCCGATGTCCATTCGCTTTTATCTTTCAGCGTAATGATGTAGTCGCCCGTTTCCATCGGCGTGGGGTCGGTCGGGATTTCACCCGCCCCGATTTTACAGACGGTATGTTTGATTTCGGGGAAATTATCGAGCAGGATTTTATTGGCTTTTTTCACCTGTTCCACGGTGTGAGTCAACGAACCGCCCTGTAAAGTCATGACTCCGGCGGCTAAATCCCCCTCTTCAAGTTGCGGGATAAATTCGCCTCCCAATCGGGTGAACAGGAAAATGCTGGCCAGAAACAATGCCACGGCAGAAACGGTTACCGCAAGCTTCCGTCTCAGGGCAAGTGCAATCACCGGGTTAAACGCCCGCTGCATTTTCGCCATCAATCGGTCGGAGAAATTCGGTTTATGTTCCGTTTTTTTACTCAGGAAAATAGAGGACGCAACCGGCACATAGGTCAATGACAAAATTTCCGCTCCGAGCAGGGCAAATACCACCACTTGCGCCATCGGCTGGAACATTTTTCCCTCAATGCCGACCAATGCCATGATGGGCAGGTAAACGATGAGGATTATCAGCTGTCCGAAGGTGGCCGAGCTCATCATCCGTTTGGCGGAATCGAGTACATTTTCATCCATCTGCTGCTGGGAAAGCCTTTCCACACCAATGTGATGGTGCTTACTCATCGTGATGCGGTGAACCACACTTTCGACGATAATGACCGCCCCATCCACAATCAGACCGAAGTCGATGGCGCCAAGACTCATCAGGTTGCCCGATACGCCGAAGAGGTTCATCATCGCAATGGCAAACAGCATCGAGAGCGGAATCACCGATGCCACAATCAGCCCCGCCCGTATATTTCCCAATAAGAGAATCAGGACGAAAATTACAATGAGCGCCCCCTCAATCAGATTCCGGGAAACGGTGCCGATGGCTCTTCCCACCAGATCGGAACGGTTGAGGTAAGGCTCGATTTTCACTCCTTCGGGCAAAGACTTCTGAATAGACTCTATGCGGTTTTCCACATTGTCAACCACTTCATGAGCATTCGCCCCTTTGAGCATCATCACCACACCGCCTACCGCCTCGGTCGTATCGATGACCAACGCTCCATAGCGTGTAGCGTTTCCATACTGGACAGTGGCCACATCGCGTATCAGTAACGGCATGCCTGACGGATTGGTTTTTACCACGATTTTCTCAATATCCTCTTTATTCTTCACCAATCCGAGACTGCGGATAAAGTATGAGGTCGGATTTTTGTCGATGTAGGCGCTCCCGGTATTCTCGTTGTTCTTTTCCAGTGCGTCGAAGATGTCGGTCAGCGTGATGTTCATACTGCGAAGCCGGTCGGGATTGACCGCGATTTCGTACTGCTTGACAAAACCACCGTAGCTGTTGATGTCGGCGACACCGGACGTTCCCAACATGGCACGGCGAACCACCCAGTCCTGAAGCGTGCGGAGCTCCATCGGCGTGTAGCGTTTTTCATGCGCCTTATCCACCGAAAGGCGGTATTGGTAGATTTCACCCAGCCCGGTGGAAATCGGAGCCAGTTCAATCTTTGCCAGACCGGCTGGAATTTGTTCTTCGGCCTCTTTCAGCCGTTCGGAGAGCTGCTGCCGTGCCCAGTAAACATTGACATTATCTTTGAACACAACGGTAATCACCGACAGCCCGAGGCGGGAGATAGAGCGGAGTTCCACAATGTCGGGAATATTGGCAACAGCCACTTCGATGGGAGCCGTGACCATGCCTTCCACTTCCTGAACGGCTAGCGAAGGTGCAAGGGAAATAATCTGGACCTGATTGTTGGTGATGTCGGGAATCGCATCCACCGGCAGGCGGGTGAGCGAGTAGCCACCCCACGCGATTAGCGCCACCACAAACAGTCCGATAATGAATTTATTCTTAATCGAAAATTGAATGATACGTGCTATCATTTTGAAAAGAAATTGAGTTAGTCAAATGTGAATAGGAATGGCAATGCACATTATATCCAAAAGAGGAGACAAATGCATCGCATAAGGTTGTAGGTCTCAATGTCTTGAAACTACAATCCTGTGAAAAAATAAAAGAGACTAACCCAGCTTAGGCGGTTGCCAGAAGGAGTTGTAATGGGAAGAAATATACGATGCCGTGTAAGCAACAATGCACTTTTGCATCATGATTACCGGTTTGAAATCAAAGTAATGATAGTGATTAATCATCAGTGGAGCGCTATGAGTACAAGTGCAGAACGGAGTGCAATTGTCGTCGCTATTATCGTGATTATCTGAAGAGGTTTTTGTTATCGCGGTTTTGCACAACACATTATCCCCCGGCTTATCTATGCAAGGATAGATGGTCAGTGCGAGGATGTAAAGGGATAATATAGTTGCTAAGTATTTCATCTTGGTGCAAAGATAAAATAAATCAGATAATAAACATATTGAGATAATGAGCAAATCCCTCCCGTAAACCGATTGCCGGTTTGTTTGCCATTTATACGAGGAAAAAGAATATTTTTGTAAAGTCAATCAGAACGGCAAAATACTTTGTTATAAGTTTTGACGTTAATCAAACTGTAAAAATCTGTGGAGAGCTCTGTTCTCTTACTCCACCAACTCAATCTGAAATGAAAAAGATACAACTCATATTCCTTTCCCTGCTCATTGCCACGACACTGTTTTCCCAAAAGAAAATCTTTATCTCCGGCTATGTGACTGATGCCGAGAATCACAGTCTGGAGAAGGTGCATGTGCAGCAGTGGAACTCTCCCAACGGTATTACGACCAAAGAAAACGGGTTCTACGAAATAGCAGTTCCGGACAAAGATACCGTGGTGCTGGTCTATTCCTGCGTGGGGTACAAAAAGATTAGCCGGACGCTGATCAAACCGGCCAGACGGGTTTTCCTGAATGTGAAAATGGAATCATCCTCCACCGAGCTGAAGACTCTGACCGTTACGGCCATGCGCCGCCAGATGGATATGATGCAGCGGATTGATGCGAATAAGGTGAAATTCCTGCCGGATGCCGCGGGGGGCAACATCGAGTCGCTGATTGTGACCTTTGCCGGAGTGCATTCCAACAATGAAATGAGTTCGCAATACTCGGTGCGTGGTGGAAACTTTGACGAAAACCTCGTCTACATCAATGGCGTGGAGGTTTATCGTCCGTTGTTGGTCCGGGCCGGGCAACAGGAGGGTCTGAGTATCATCAACCCCGACATGGTGGGTTCGGTCGATTTCTCTGCCGGCGGATTCGAAGCACGCTATGGCGACAAGATGTCGTCGGTACTGGATATCACCTACAAAAAGCCGAAAGCCTTTGAAGGTGCTGTTTCTGCCAGCTTGTTGGGCGGGACGGCTTATGTGGGAACCTCTTCCGGTAAATTTACCCAAATGCACGGCATCCGTTACAAACAAAACCGCTCGCTGCTCGGAACGCTCGATACCAAGGGGGAATATAATCCGTCATTCTTCGATTACCAGACCTATCTGACCTATACGTTCAATGACAAGACCGATGTGAGTTTACTGGGTAACATTTCCCAAAATAAATACAACTTTATCCCGCAGGAGCGCAATACTTCCTTCGGTACATTGTCTGAAACCAAACGCTTCAAAGTCTATTTCGACGGTCAGGAGCAGGATTTGTTTGAGACCGGATTCGGAACCCTCTCGTTGAATTACCATCCCAATAAAGAGACCGAACTGAAGCTGTTGACTTCCGGCTTTATCACCCGTGAAAAGGAGACCTACGATATCTCCGGCCAATACTGGTTGAGCGACGTAACCGGCGATGCCTCAACGGGTAAAGTGGCTGATGAACAAACCGTCGGTGTCGGGACATATATGCAACACGCCCGCAACCGCCTTTACGCCCGTGTACTTTCGGTCGGGCACCAGGGGATTCGAAACTGGGAAAACAACCGCCTGCAATGGGGATTAAATCTGCAATCGGAATATTTCCGCGATAAAATCAGTGAGTGGGAAATGCGCGACTCCGCCGGTTATTCGTTAGATCATACATTGCATTATACAGGTAATGGGGCCAGCATCTATTATAACCTGAACCGACCCGATACCACTGTGACCAACCATCGCTTTTCCACCTATTTGCAGGATACCTATAAGCTGCGGGGCGATTACGGCGTCTTCTCGGTGACGGGAGGCGTGCGCGCTTCTTACTGGAGCTTCAACAACGAGTGGATCTTCAGCCCGCGCTTCTCTGCGGCGTGGATTCCTGCCTGGAAAAAGGATTTTACCTTCCGCGCAGCTAGTGGCATTTACTATCAGGCGCCTTTTTATAAAGAATTCAGGGAAATCAAGACTGATACTATAACAGGAAATTCCCGTATTCAACTTAATTCCAATATCAAGTCGCAAAAGTCGGTGCAACTGGTGGTGGGTACGGACTATACCTTTACCCACAATGGTCGTCCCTACAAACTGACGGTGGAGGGCTATTACAAAAAACTGAGCAACCTGATTCCTTACGTGGTGGACAATGTGCGCGTCCGCTATGCCGGTAAGAATATGGGGGACGGATACGCCACCGGACTGGATTGCAAACTTTTCGGCGAATTTGTGCCGGGTACCGATTCATGGGTGAGCTTTTCGTGGATGAAGTCGGAAGAGAACATCAACGGTGTCAAAATGCCGTTGCCGACCGATCAGACCGCCAGCTTCACCATGTTCTTCCAGGACTACTGGCCCACCAACCCGAAATACAAGCTCAACTTGAAGATGATCTGGGCTTCCGGGCTTCCGGTAACAGCCCCTCAAGTGAGTGATCCGGAACATGAGTTTGTCGGAAAATATTTCCGCACTCCGGCTTACCGCCGTGTGGATATCGGCCTTACCCGCCAGTTGGTCGGGGGCGAAGACAAGTGGATGAAGAAACCCATCCTCCGCTACTTCAAAAATATCTCCCTCGGTGTCGATGTATTTAACCTGCTCGACATCAAAAATACCAACTCTTACTACTGGGTTTCAGTAATTGATAAAGATAAAAGTCAGTATGCCGTACCCAACTACCTGACTTCTCGTCAGCTGAATGTAAGGGTGATGGGGGAATTTTGATGATGGCACACGGATGACACAGATGCTGCGCAACACGGATTTTCACGGATAAGAAATAATAAGGGCTTTACTAAGGTGAAGCCCTTTTTTTGTGATTTGTCTCAAAGGGGGACCTTAATGCTAAACCAGTTCACTCAAAAGGTAAACTAGTTTAGGTTTGAGATAGGAGAGATCTCTATCGTGTAGCTAAAACCATAACAGTCTCAGACAGCGAACATCAATAATACAAGTCTGAATTGAAATTATACAGTTTGAAAACTTAAACAATTCTACCGGATATATTCCCTAATCAACAACGCTGCCTCAACGCCATGCGTACGTTTATTGGTTTCCAGATCGATATAGGAGCAGTCTTTGAGTATAGAAATGATTCTCAGGATTTCATCGTGTATATGAAAGGTATCCTTGGTAGCTGCTAGTACCAATACCGGACAATGAACTGTCTCCAACGTATTCCAGATTTCATAACCGGAAATCGCCAACACCGTTTTTTTAAGCTTGACCACGTCGGCACTATCCAGCGCTTTAGCCGAGATATTCACCATCTCCGCGTCGTCCCGTTTGTTGATGATAAAATTACGCAGGTACCATTTGGCGAAAGATTTCAATGTGATACGCTCAAATCCCAGGGTTGCTTTGATGAGTTTCAGACTCCAGTTAGGATAATGAAAGACAGGCGTTGGCACGACAAAGACCATCTGGCGGGGTTTGGCTTTGAGAAAACGATAACTCTCGACAATGACGGGAACTCCCATGGAATAACCGATCAGGATATAATTCTCATGAATCAATCCCAGGGTCTGAATAATCGCCACAATATCAAGTCCGGATGTGATAATATCAAACTTGCCACTTCCATTCACCTGCGAAGAGGCGTGGTCACGGGTTTCGATGTAGTGAAAAGGGTAATCACGGGTCAGTTCATAGATCACACTACCGAAACTCTCCGGGATTGTGGACAATCCCCCAACAAACACGATTGTCGTATTTCGGTCCGTTACAGACGGGGAATAACTAATCACCCGTAGTTTCGTTCGCTTCTCCACGGCAATCATCTGTTCGTGGCATTTCGCGCTTTCATGGCAAAATAGTGTCGTTTTGCTGCCCATGTGACTGTTTTTTATATCAATGAATAGTCCAGAAAGGGGGTGCTATGTAACAGGGAAACGATTTTATCTGTCTCATTTTTCATTGAGCCGATATACATATTGGACTCAAGGGTAATGTGAAGCGGGGCACGGAAAAGTTTCAGATAAGTATTCTTTTCGTGCAATCCAATGGATAGGAAGTGAAACTTTTCTTCGAAGGCAATATTCCGGGCCCGGGTTAGGAGCATTTCCAATGCTTTTTCATGCCCGCTTTTACAGGCAAATGACCGAATGTACAATACCCGTACAGGCTCGTTTAACCGGGGAAAACAAAGACCCGGCAAAGCATTTACTGTCGCGAGCATTATCTTCTGCAAAATCTTCACCTTTAACAATACCTCTTGCTTCCATTCATCCGGATTTGCCAGAGCGATAGCTGCAACAACTTCCTTACCGCAAACAGCTGTTATGATCCGGCATTCCCTGAGATTTGTTTCACTTTGAATCTGGGCAAACTGGTACTTCATCATGAATTTATCCAGAAATCCGGCCACATCCGGATTTGCCAAAACCTCCACCGTTTGATATTTATCCGGCTTCATTTTTAATGGCGAAGGAATAATCTGAAAGACATTAAACTTTCCCGCATCCAGACCCAACGGAAAGAACAACCGCCCCTGAAAGAAAGGCACAATGGCTTTGTTACCCGTCGTTATGGCACAAAAAATCAGATTAGCATTTAACGCGTTCAGTTTCTCAATGGTTGCTTTAGCCAACCGTACTGCAACGGTTGAGCGTTGGAAATCAGGATGTACTTTGAAATCTCCCAGGTAATAGGCCTTTTCTTCTTTGCCTTTAATATAAACGGCTATTTCCGAAATAGAACCTGAACCAATAATCTGATCGTTACATTCCGCTACAAAAGTGTAAAAAGGACCGCGTTGGCGCAGTAACCCAAAGAAATCAGGCTTCCTATCCACGAAAAGGGTGACATTCCCCTTCATCGGAGTCAGAGCGGTTAATTGCAATAAACCCTCATTGTCATAAGGTAAAGCTTCGCGGATAACTATCGGGGAGTATGCCGGCATTAGTCAGGTCTTTCAACTAAAACGCCCAAAACCGGTATTAGTTTTGGGCGTTAGGCATTTGCTATTTATTTGATAGGACTATGATCAAAACCCACCTACATTCAACCTTCCTCCGGTAAGGCATTTTCCGCTGAGGGAGGATGTCGGAATTGTGCTGCTCAGGATCGCATTTTTAATTTCAGCAATTGAGGCATTGAGGTGAATGGAATAATAGAGAGCAACGGCTCCAGTGACATGGGGAGTGGCCATGGAGGTGCCACTATAGATGGCGTAACCGGAAGTAACCTGTCCTTTCTTTGAAATTGGTACGCTTGAATAAATACCGTAGCCGGGAGCGCCAAGATCGACATTGGTTGCACCATAGTTAGAGAAACTGGCTAATCCACCATTGCTCATAATGGCAGCGACAGATATTATATTTGCGTTTGGATAAGCAGCCGGATAGGATAGTGTAGCGTCGATATTACGGCTTTCATTGCCCGCTGCTGCAATAAATAGTATCCCTGCATTATTCGCCCTTCCAATGGCATCCTGCAAGGATTGGGAGAATCCGCCTCCGCCCCAGGAGTTATTGGTTGCGATAATGTTAACACCTTCCAATTTTAATGTGGTGAAATAATCCACTGCTTTAATGGCATTTGCGGTTGTTCCTCCATTTTTACCCAGGAATTTTCCACTGAGGAACCTGACTTTCCAGCAAACGCCGGCAACACCTTTGCCATTTCCACCTACTGCACCGATAGTGCCGGCAACGTGTGTGCCGTGTGCATCCCCTGAACTATTGAATATTTGATTGTTTCCATTGACAAAGTTCCAGCCATACACGTCATCAATGTAGCCATTACCGTCATTGTCGATGCCATCACCAGGTATTTCACCTGGATTTGTACCGACATTTGCAGAAAGATCTTCATGGGTGTACATGTACCCTTCATCAATAATTCCCACATAAACTGAAGCTGAGCCTGTATAACCTTTAGCCCAGGCTTCTCCCGCCTGACATCCGTATTGGTTTTTAGTTGTCGTTGCATCACCGTACATTCCCCACAATGAACCATTGGTGTAATACGGATCATTTGGGATAGAAGAAGCATCAGTGGTATAAATGTAATTGGGCTCAGCGTATTCAACGCCTTCCAGCTTTTTCATTATACCAACAGCATCCAGGGCAGACATAGGAACTTTAAGCAATACGACACCATCATTATCACCGGCATGTTTCATGGCGTGAGTGAGGATTTTTTCGGCAACCTGGGCGTTGACATGGTTGAGTGCATTTTCACGTGCCGTAGCCGAAGCTCCAGCTTTAAATTTTACGATTACTTCGTTGGGAACATATTTTGCTCCATTGTCAGAAGCATTGGTGGAGCGTAACTGCACTTCATTGGAAGATAATGCGTTCAGGGCGGATTCGTCATTCGAACAACTTTGCATGAAAATAGCTGTCCCTCCCACTAGGAATGAGATAGCCACAAGTGTGTTTAGAAAATGCTTTTTCATAGCTTATAGTATTTGGTTTAGGTATAAATGGAGAAATGTCAACGGTAAAAAGGAATATCGTCTTTAACGGAAAGTGATTGAAATGATATTCAATATTAGCGATTCAAAGGTCAGGCCTGTTTATGGCAAATCAGGTTTAGGTGCTAATTAAAAACAACAAAGTTTCGGGGTTTGTTGAGACTAAAGAGTTAATTAATAATTGCATAAAACAACAGAGCCGCAATGCTTTAGACACTGCAGCTCCGGTATTTATGAAGGATAAGAGTTTATTGTTTTACTAATTTATTGACAAGCGGAATTTGGTTTAACGGCATATCGTTTTTAATCATATAATAGATGAATACCGAGATCAATAGGGTTCTGTAAGCCATATTCAATGGGATGGATTGTAAATCAACCAGCATATAGGCTGCATAAAGCCCCAACGTAATCAACGTATAGAGTCCGATGCGCTTCAGATCATATTGGACGGGGTAGTGCTTTTGTCCGATGAAGTATGACATGATCGTTATGATCAGATAGCTGATCAACGATGCCCATGCGCAGGCGATATAACCGTACTTAGGCACAAACAATACGTTGAGCAGAATGGTCAATACACACGCCAAAACGGAAAAATAAGCCCCGTATTTGGTTTCATCGGTCAGTTTGTACCAGAAGGATAGATTAAAATAAACCCCGAACAAAAATTGCCCGATCATCACAATCGGTACTACCCGCAGTCCTTCAAAATAATCGGGAGCAATGATGTACTTCAACAGGTCCATATAGAACATGATCCCCAGGTAGATAAGGCATGATGCGATAATGAAATATTTCATTGCATCAGCATATAATTTCTTGCTATCGGCTCCTTTTTGTTTGGAAAAAACGAATGGTTCGTATGCAAATCGGAAAGCCTGGGTAAACATTACCATTACGACTGCAATTTTAAAGTTTGCCCCATATACCCCCAGTTGTTCCATCGCGGTTTTTTCGTTCGGGATCAGGAATGGAAAGAGGATTTTATCGGCTACCTGATTAAAAATTCCGGCAATTCCCAGGATCAATAACGGAAAACTGTATTTTACCAACTCCTTCAACAGGCTTTTATCCAATACATATTTGAATCCGAGTAGCTCAGGTATTAACGCCATCATCATGACGGCGGTAGCAATCAGGTTCGATATCAGGATATACCCCACGCCGTAGTCGGGTCGGTAGAACCAAGATATCCATTCCGGATGGGATTTGTGGATTGCAGGGCAAAATATCAGGAAGAAGAGATTAAGCGCAATAAACAGGATAATGAACAGCATTTTGATAGATGCAAATCTTATCGGTCTGTTTTTATAACGCAGATAAGCAAAAGGAATGGCGCTGAATGCGTCGATAGATACGATTATTGCCAACAGAAAAATGTATTCCGTGTGGTTACCATAACCTAATGGCGCGGCAAGCATCGGAGCCAGGAGTATGCTACTTCCGGCAAACAACAATGACAGAGCACCGATAAACAGGACAGAGGTAGAATACACCGTAATCGGATTTTTATCCGATTTATTGGCAAAACGGAAAAAGCCGGTTTCCATACCGAAGGTCAGGATGACCAGAATCAAAGCCGTCCAGCTATACATATTCGTGACCATTCCGTATTCGGCGGTGGACCCTAATTGACGGGTGTAAAGTGGAACCAGACACCAGTTGAGGAATTTCCCAAGAATGCTGCTAAGGCCGTAAATCACGGTATCCTTAGCCAGTTTTTTCATTGACATAATTGAGTGGTAAGATGTAAGTCGTACGTCATAAGAGGTATGTCGAAAATGACTTTTGTATCATTGAAACTGTTATCACTGCTTGCGTGTAACTCCCCTGTCTCTATCCTTTGGAGAGGGACAGGGGAGAGGTCTTAAAACAAACTTCCCTGCTCCGAAAATCTTTTCCGGTTGAGGTGCTCGTAAGCCAGGTCGGTGGCTTCACGCCCACGGGGGGTCCGTTTGAGGAAACCCTCCTTGATCAGGAACGGTTCGTAAACCTCTTCGATTGTACCCGCATCTTCACCCAGTGCCGTAGCGATGGTGGTTAGCCCGACGGGACCGCCTTTGAATTTATCGATGAGCGTGAGCAGGATCTTGTTATCGACTTCGTCCAGACCGTATTTATCAATATTGAGTGCTTCGAGGGCATATCGGGCAATGGCGATATCGATTTTTCCATTGCCTTTGACCTGAGCAAAATCGCGCACTCTGCGCAGCAGTGCGTTGGCGATACGGGGAGTTCCGCGGCTCCGGGAGGCAATCTCTCCGGCCGCCTCCTCCGTGCAGGGAGTTTGTAAGATCGCGGCAGAACGACCGATGATGGAGACCAACACTTCGTTGTCATAATACTCGAGGTGACTGTTGATCCCGAAACGGGCACGCAGCGGGCTGGTCAGCAAACCGCTCCGGGTAGTGGCACCGACCAGGGTAAACGGACTCAGTTCGATCTGGATGGAACGCGCACTCGGACCTTTATCCAGCATGATGTCGATGCGGTAATCCTCCATCGCCGAGTACAAATACTCTTCCACGACCGGGCTCAGGCGGTGAATTTCATCGATGAAAAGCACGTCGTTGGGCTCCAGACTGGTGAGAATACCGGCCAGGTCACCGGGTTTGTCCAGAACAGGTCCTGAAGTCACCTTGAAGCCGACATTCAGTTCATTGGCAATGATATTCGAGAGGGTGGTTTTTCCCAATCCGGGAGGGCCGTGGAGCAGAACGTGGTCGAGCGATTCGCCACGCATACTTGCCGCTTTTACAAAGACTTTGAGATTTTCCACTACCTTATCCTGACCACTAAAGTCATCGAAAGATAGCGGGCGAAGGGCTTTATCCAGATCCTTCTCTTTCTCCGAAAGCTTTTGCTCGCGTATATCGAAATTTGATTCCATGCAATCGTATTTATATGGACAAAAGTACGAAAAAAGGGAATACAACTTTCTGTCATCAATTTAGGAGAACGGATTCTTCAACTTAAAAATACAAAACTATCGCATTGAGCTCCGACGGTCAAACAATGGCCTCCGACATTCGCACAGTGACCACCGACGATCATACGGTGGTCTCAGTCGGTCGCACAATGACCTTCGACACTGACACAATGACATTCGTCGGTCGCACAGTGGCTTTCGCATCTGACACAATGGCATTTGTTACTCACACATTGATCTCCACAGGTCACACAATGACCATCTTCAGTCGCGCAATGATATTCTTCGCCTGCGCAATGACGATCACAGGTTGCGCAATGGCTTTCATCAAAATCGCATTTTCTTCCGTTATTCAAAGAAGCACTCGCAGGCAAATGGATTATCTTTGTGTTAATCAAATTATTTACTTCAAAAGTAGAGGGATATATGGAAAACTTTGAATTTTACAATCCGGTGAAAATCCTGTTTGGGAAAGATCAGTTGAAGCAACTGCCGGAGCAAATCGATAAAGATCAGAAAGTGCTGTTGATCTATGGTGGAGGCAGCATTTTCAAAAATGGAGTATATGAGCAGGTGAAATCGGCGTTGGATGGTTATCAGGTGCTGGAATTTGGCGGCATCGAACCCAATCCCCGCTACGAGACGGCAATGAGAGCGGTGGAACTGATCAAGACCGAAAAGGTTGATTTTCTGCTCGCAGTAGGAGGTGGCTCGGTGATTGATGCCACGAAGTTTATCGCAGCGGCGGCGCTTTACGAAGGTGAGGATCCGTGGCATATACTTTCCCGCAGGAAAGAGGTGAAAGCCGCGCTGCCGTTTGGAGTAGTATTGACGTTGCCGGCAACCGGCTCGGAGATGAACAATGGGGCGGTGGTTTCGCGGGTGGAGACGCAGGAAAAGTTCGCCTTTTCCTCCCCCAATACCTTCCCGCAGTTTTCGGTATTGCTGCCTGATGCCGCAGGCACTTTACCCAAGCGTCAGGTGGCGAATGGGATTGTGGATGCCTATGCGCATGTATTGGAGCAATACCTGACCTATCCGGTCAATGCACCTTTGCAAGATCGTTTTGCCGAATCCATCCTGCAAACGCTCGTTGAGGTGGCGCCTGCTGTTTATGCCAACCCTGCCGATTACGATGCGATGTCCACGCTGATGTGGTGCGCCACTATGGCGTTGAACGGGTTGATTGGCTCTGGCGTTCCCGATGATTGGGCGACCCATTTGATAGGACACGAACTGACCGTGTTGCACGGGCTGGATCATGGGCAGACATTGGCTGTGGTTTTTCCCGGCATTTTCAGAGTGTTGAAAGAGGAGAAAAAAGCCAAGCTACTCAAGTATGGGGCACGGGTGTGGGGCATTCGCGAAGGCTCAGAAGAGGAGAGGGTAGAGGCTGCTATTAACCGAACCGAGGAGTTCTTCCGTTCACTTGATGTGAAGACAAAACTGAGTGAATACCATATTCCGGAAGAGACAATTGAGGTGATTGCCCAGCGGTTTGAAAGCCGGAGATGGACGGCCATTGGCGACCGGGGGCTGGTGACTCCCGATGTGGTGCGAAAGGTATTGGCTACCCAGTACAAATAAAAACAGTAGAGACGTGGCCTGCCGCGTCTCTTTTACTCTTTGACAAACGTCCCTTTGTTCCACCGGAGAGTGATTGCCGGTTTGATAAGCGGCTCTATTTTCTTAAAATCCTCTTTGCCGAGAAAGTTTTTGACATCAAGCGTGACGATAAGCTCGCTTTTGTCTTTTGCAAAAGCATAACTGAAAAATGGAATATCCAGAAGTTCCAATGTTTCCGGGGATTTCTTGTCCGCTACGATAAAATCGGCTAAAGCAATATTGGGCATAATATCCGAAACCTTCAGGCTTTTCCAATTGGAGGTGAAAAAACTAATCTTGCTGTCACAAGCCGGTGCGCAAGCTGTCCGGATAACTGCGATCACTTTGGCTGTATCGTTGAGAGGCAACAGTTTCATCTGGAAGAGGGATGATTCGTTCATCTGAAGCGTAAGTTGGTCGTCTGCCAGCTCTTTCAACTCCGATTGCCCTTTCAGCAGATTTTCCACTTTGGCCGTTTTTCCTGCTTTGTACAGGTCAATCAAATCTTTCCGGTTTGCCGCATTCAGGTAGTCGGCAATATCTTCAGGCATACTGGTGAAAAACGGAGAGATATATTGAGCCGGAGCATTCAGCGTGAAAGCTGCCATTGTCAGCGCGAAAAACAGTTTTTTCATAGGTCGTTTTATTTCGAACCCAAATATAAGAAAAACATTCCCAACAATACCAATAGCAGGTCGATAGCTTTGCTTTTGATGTTTTTTTCACGGAGGAATAGCGCTCCGCAAATAAACGAAACCACCACACCGCTGCGGCGTACCATCGAGACAATTGAAATCATCGAGTCGTCAAAACTTAATGCGTAAAAATAGACGAAGTCAGCCATGCAAAGGAACAGCGATATCAGAATGATGCTCCAGCGCCACTCAAACGGGGTTGACTTCTTACGTTGCGGATACCACATAATCATCAGGATAACCGCCATGATGGCAAACTGGTAAAAGGTGTACCATACCTGCACGGTCATCGGGTCGAAACTTTTCAACAGGTATTTATCGTACAGTCCGCTCAGGGCTCCTGTGGTCGTCCCCATTACCATGAAGAAAATCCATTTGTTGCTCCGGAAATGAATTCCCTCTCTTTTGCCTGCCTGAGAGAGGAGGTAAAAGGAGAAAATAGAGATGCTCACCCCAATCCACTGATACATATTCAACCGTTCGGCAAAGATAATCAGCGCCCCCATTAGCACCATAATCGGTTGGGTAGCCTTGATGGGGCCGGTAAGGGTGATGGGAAGGTGTTTGGTGGCAAAGTAGGTAAATATCCATGAGGTTAGCACAATGACCGCCTTCGTGATCATGTAAAGGTGGGTCTGGAAATCAACCTGGGGCACATACACCAGTGTGCCTTTGAGCCAGTCGGGCTGAGTATATGAAATGATAACCAGCGGCAGAAAGAAAAGACTGCTAAAAAGAGTATTCAGAAACAGCACCGGGATGACCGCATTGTGGTCCAGTGAAGTTTTTTTGAAAAAGTCATACATCCCCAGCAGGGCTGCCGATAGAAAAGCGAGTAATAACCACATGTTTTTAAAGTTATACGTTATACGTTTTACGTTATAGGTTTTAGGTGTCTTCGGTGGTCGATTTAGGCTTATAGGTTTTATTAAAATATGAATGGTTTTGAATTGAGGACTATCCTTGATACCCTCAATCCCTCATTCCTTCAATCATTCATTCAATCCCTCAATCATTATTTCCCTTGGATACTCAATATCCACCAGAAACAACGCATGCGCCGGAGCCGATGTGCCGGCTTTGCAACGGTCTTTTAGCTCGATGACGCGTCGGAATCCTTCGAGGTCGATTTTACCGCGGCCCACTTCAAAGAGCGTTCCCACCACTGCCCGAACCATGTTTCGCAGGAACCGGTCAGCCTGGATGGTGAAAACCCACTGGCCGTTTTCCTCTTTCCACTCTGCCTGCATCATGCGGCAGTTGTTGGTCTTCACATCCGTATGCAGTTTGCTAAAGCTGGTAAAGTCGGTGTATTCGAAAAGGATTTTCGCCGCTTCGTTCATTTTGGCAAAATCCATTTTCCCATGAATTTTGCAGGCCAATTCACCGCGGAATACATCCTTCTTATCCGTTACATAATATTTGTAGGTACGTGAAGTGGCATCGAAACGGGCATGAGCATCCGGTTTTACGGGACAAATAGCGGAAATGGCAACGTCACGAGGAAGCAATCGGTTGAGCTTTTCACACAGTTGTGCCGGGTCATCCAGCGGAACTTTCGTGTCAAAGTGAGCCACCATCAACGCGGCATGCACGCCGGTATCGGTTCGTCCCGCTCCGGTGATGCTGACCGGATGGCGTAAGATAGTGGAAAGAGCCTTTTCCAGCTCCTCCTGCACCGTAATGCCGTTGGGTTGAATCTGCCAGCCGCAATAGTTTTTACCGTTGTATGAGAGATAGATAAAGTAGCGCATTGAAGTCGTCCGGGTATCGGGTATAAATAAAAAGCTGCAAATGCCCCGTGAGGAAGTATTTGCAGCTTTTCTATGGTTCAGATAATATTATTTTTTTGCCTGATAGCGTTTGTTGAGCATGTCAATCACTTCATCGGTAATGTTGTAAGCATCTTGTGCGTAAAGGACATTATCAAATGCAGTGTTGCTCAGAATCATGTGATAACCTTTGGTTTTGTTATACTCTTTCAGGAACGAGTTTACAGAGTCACGAAGTCTTTCGTTCATTTTTTGTTGTTCTGCTACAAGCGCTGAAGAAAGGCGTTGGTCAAGTTGTTGCAGCTCCTGTTGTTTGCCCAACAGACGTTGCTGTTCGCTTTCAGCTCTGTCACGTGAAAGGAAAGCGTTGTTTTCCACTTTTTTCTGGAACTCAGCCATTTCTCCTTGCAGCACACGTCCTTTCTCATTGAGGCTGGCACGTGAATTTTCCTGTTTACGGAGCAATGTTTCGTTGAGGTCTTTGGCCAACTGATAGTGAGTCAGCAGAGAGTCAACATTTACGTACGCAAGAGGCAATTTGGTATATTTTACGGAGTCACCGACTTTGACAAAGCTTTGAACTTCACCGGATTTCTTATTCGATTTGAATTGCAGTACAAATAGAATGACTACAGCAACCGCTAAAATTCCGTTTAAGATGTAATTGATATTCTTCATAACATTGTGTAATGATGGTTTTTAATAGATTAGTTTCTCAAGGTTGTTTTGTTGCGGCGGCAACTCTTAAAAATGAAAAGTTAACCGCAGCCCCAAATGTTAAAGGTTGGGCCTGCAAATATACGATGATTCATTTGGAATTATCAAGCTAGAGCGCTTCCGTTTTTTTAGAATAAAGAAAGTGGATTGCCTATTTAATCATTTTTAATGGTTGGTTAACCCGCCTATCCCCGATTAATTTTCTACATTCGAACTATAAATACAAACATTATGACTATTAAAGATTTGAATCCAAGAGTAGTTTGGGCTTACTTTGAAGAGGTAACCCGTGTACCCCGTCCGTCAAACAAGGAAGAGAAAATTATAAAATACCTCAGGGAGTTTGCCGAATCTAAAAGCTTAAGCCAGAAATCGGATAAGGCAGGAAACTTGTTGATTTCCAAACCAGCAACACCGGGATTTGAATATTTCCCCACCGTCGTTTTACAATCACATGTCGATATGGTTTGTGAGAAAAACAGCGACACCGAACATAACTTTGAAACCGACCCTATCCAAACAGTTGTCGATGGAGAATGGCTAAAAGCAAAAGGGACAACCCTGGGAGCTGATAACGGTATCGGTATTGCAGCTCAATTGGCGGTACTGGCATCGGACGATATTCAGCACGGACCGGTAGAATGTCTGTTTACCGTCGCTGAAGAGACCGGATTAAATGGTGCGTTTGGTCTGGAAAAAGACTTCTTTACAGGAAATATTTTACTAAATCTCGATTCAGAAGAAGAGGGTGAAGTCTTTATCGGATGCGCCGGTGGAATTGATTCAACCGTGATTTTTCCTTATAATAAAGTAGCAGCTCCAAAGGATTTATTCTATTTCCATGTGGCTGTATCGAAACTCAAAGGTGGTCATTCCGGCGATGATATTGATAAAGGCTATGCAAATGCCAATCAATTACTGGCCCGTTTCCTTTGGAATCTGAATGAAAAGTTTGGCCTGACTCTGGTGGAAATCAACGGAGGAAACCTGCATAATGCTATTCCCCGTGAGGCAAAAGCCTTTGCCGCTGTTCCGTTTCAATACCGGGAGCCGCTACGCATTGAGCTAAACCATTTTCTGGCTGATGTGGAGGATGAATACAAAACCACCGAACCGAATTTGCGCATTGACCTGGAGTCTGATTCTGTACCCGAAAATTGCATCGGAAAAGCCGATTCTGACAAGTTGATCAGTGCTCTCTATTCCTGTCCGAATGGCGTACAGGCGATGAGTCATGCGATACCCGGGCTGGTTGAAACTTCTACCAATTTGGCTTCGGTGAGAATGCTTCCTGACCAGACAATCAAAATCGTTACCAGTCAGCGCAGCTCTGTGGAGTCAGCGAAATACGACATTGCCCACAAGGTAGAGTCTCTTTTCAAGCTCATCGGGGCAACAGTAACTCACGGTGACGGTTATCCCGGTTGGGCGCCCAACACCGATTCGCCGATTCTGAAAGTTGCCGTTGACACACACAAGGAGTTATTCGGTTACGAGCCCAAAATCAAGGCCATCCATGCCGGACTGGAATGTGGCCTTTTCCTGAAGAAATATCCCGGGCTGGATATGGTCTCTTTCGGACCGACCCTTCGCGGTGTTCACTCACCGGATGAACGGATTCATATCCCTTCGGTCGAATCCTTCTGGAAACACCTTTTAGCGATATTGAAAAATATTCCTCTGAAATAGGCGTTGTACTATTTTAATTTGTTGTATCTGATGCAACGCTAATATATATGATAATGAAGTTATTCTCAAACATAGGATTCACATTACTGGCAATCATAGCTCTGGCATTTACCTTTTCGTGCAGCAGCGAGCTCGATTTTTCCACCAATCCGGCGGATAAGCTGACCTTCTCGGCTGATACGGTTCGGTTTGATACGGTATTTACCTCCATTGGTTCTTCGACCCGTCAGTTGAAGATCTTCAACCGGGGCAAAAAGCCGCTCAAGATTGAATCCATCAATCTGGCCGGAGGTGATGCCAATGGTTTTTCTGTAGTGGTTGACGGACAGAAAGGAACCTCTTTTTCCAATATCGAAATCGGTGCCAAAGACAGCCTTTTTGTCTTTGTCGAGGTGAAAGTCAATCCGCATGATGCCAACAATCCGATTTTGATTTCCGATTCTCTCATGTTTCGGTTAAATGGCAATACCCAGAAAGTACGTATGGAAGCTTACGGGCAGGATGTGATAATTTTACGGGGAAAAACGTTGAAATCAGATACTACATTAAATGCAAATCGTCCATTCCTGATTTACGACAGCCTGATTGTCGCAAATACCTCAAAACTTAATCTGGCTTCCGGTGTAAAACTCTTTTTCCACGATAAAGCTTTCTGTCGGATCGATGGACAAATATCGTCCAAAGGAACAGTTCAGGAGCCCGTTGTCTTCCGTGGCGACCGTATGGACAGGATGCTGAGCGATTTGCCTTATGACCTTTACTCCGGTTTGTGGGGAGGTGTATCTATCAGTAGAAATAGCTATGGCAATGAGATGGAATACACCCAGATTCGTAACGGAATGTATGCCCTGCGACTGGATTCGGCAAATACCGATAATGAGAAAATCAGATTGCTAAACTGTAAACTCACGAATGTGATGGGTACGGTATTTTCGGCAATGAATTGTAAAGTGACGGCTTACGGATGTGAGTTCTCCAACGGTGGAACCGATGTTGTGGCGTTGAATGGTGGCGATTATTCATTCGTTCATTGCACACTTGAAAATCATTTCCTGTATGATAATGGAGCTTTTAGCTCATCGCCTTATGCCTTGCATTTACAGAACTACAAATTGACATCAGATGGTGCATGGAGTTTTTGCCCACTGGTAAAAGCCGATTTTCTGAATTGTATTCTCTGGGGAGTCAGAAGTACAGATATTAATTTTGACAATAAACCCAAAGGCTACGCTGTAAATACTGATTTCAAATATCATTTCGGAAACTGTTTGATTAAATCAGACGGAACTGATGATGCCGATTTTGTCTCTACCATTTGGAATAAGGATCCTAAGTTTATCAACGAAGGCAACAACTATAAGTTTGACTTGCGGTTGGATTCGGCTTCGGTTGCAATTGATGCTGGAGATTATGGTTCTGCACAGGTTTGTCCGGTTGACATGCTTGGACATTCCCGGTTTGCTGACAGTAAACCAGACCTAGGGGCATACGAACGAGTGAAATAATATTCATAGAAACAGAAAACAAAACGCGTTACCAGTTACTTGCTGATTTAGAAGTGATAGGTAGCGCGTTTTTGTTTCAGGTAAATGAGACGACCATGAGAAAAATTGTTTTGCTTTATGTCTGGCTTGTGCAGACAGGCGTTTATGCTCAGGAAAACCTGCGGGTCATGTTTTACAATACGGAGAATCTGTTTGATTGCCGGCATGACTCTTTGAAAAATGACCAGGACTTTCTTCCGGAAGGTAAATATCACTGGAGCCACACCCGCTATCGCAATAAATTGAATAATATCGCCAAAGTAATCACTGCGGTAGGCGAATGGCAAATTCCGGCGTTGGTCGGTCTGTGTGAGGTGGAGAATGATTCCGTGTTGATTGATCTGACACATCATTCGCCTCTGAAAAATCTTTCCTACCGCTACGTTATGACGCATTCCGCTGATGCGCGTGGAATTGATCTCGCCTTGCTCTATCAGCGCGACCAGTTCCGTTTGCTTGGGTATAATGCCTATCATGTCCCTCTTCGGTATCCCACCCGCGACATCCTGCACGTTACCGGTCAGGTCATTAATCACGATACCCTCGATATTTTTGTTTGCCATTTTCCATCCCGATTGGGCGGAGAAGATCAATCCAACGGTCACCGAATCGCGGCAGCAAAAGTGTTACGGGAAAAAGCAGATTCTGTCATTTCAGTCCGAATGCATCCTTCTGTCGTTATTCTGGGGGATTTCAATGATTATCCTGATAATGAAAGCCTATTCAAGATATTAGGTGCCAAATCGCCAACAGAAGTTTCTTCCATTTATGCAAATCTGATGTATCCGATGCTTGATGATCGGGAGCATGGTAGCCATAAATTTCAATCGGATTGGGGAGTTTTGGACCAGATAATCGTCAATCGTGCTCTCCTGCAATCTTCCCGTATTTCGGTGAAAGAAGGCAAAGCGCAAATATTCCGTGCCCCATTTCTTTTGGAAGAAGATAAAACCAACGGAGGAGAACGTCCTTTGCGTACCTTCCTGGGATTCCGCTATCAGGGCGGATTCAGCGACCACTTGCCGGTTTGGATGGATTTGGTGGTCCAATAAAAAGTAAAGACAACAAAGGACAGAGATAAGCACTGTCCTTTGTTGTCTTTATAAGCCCGATTTTGTTATTTTCTGGTTGAACGCTGAAAAAGATCTGGTGTGATAAAAGTTTTTTAATTGTTTATCTTCTTCAGAATCCAGATATCATAAAATTGTGGAGTATATTTGTTTCTGATACGTCGACATTCTTTGACAGCATCTTCTACTTTATCAAAAGTTGCTATAATAACTCTGAACATTTGCTGTTCATTTAATGCCAGAACTATTTTATACCCTTCATTTTCCATTTTGGATTTTAGTTTCAATGCATTTGTCTTATAGATGAAACTGCCTATAACAACAGAATACCTTTTCAATTGTATTGAGTCAGTTCCTGAGTTTGATTGCTGATCACTTACTATCTTTATTTTTTCCTGAATCAGAGATGGCGTATTGTCCTTATTGCGGTCATTTTTGCCTTTTGTTTTCAGTGGTTTATTATTTTCAGTAGAGGACTCATTTTCTATTGAATCAATAGACTGATTTGAAGCCTGAGTTAGTTTGTTATTTTGATCAGAAATATTTTTTACTTTCCTCGGAGGCTGCTCGCTAAGTATTTGGTCTGAATTTTTCTTTTTCTTCCCTAAAGCGAAATATACCCCAACTTTGACCCCATATGCAAATTGTTTGACGTCGTTGACTTGAGACGAACTCAAAACTCCATTATAATTGCCGTTGGATTCGTATATTAATTTGTTTTCTTTCAGAAGTATATTGTTTAATCCATAATTAAGATAACCTCCCAGATATATACCAATGTGATTATTTAATTGATGAAGAGTTCCTAAATCAACTGTCAGTGCATAGGATGTTTTCATTGTTAAATCTCCTTTTGGACGATTGGATATTGTGGTAAACCCGTATTGAGGCAGATTACTAAACTCCACATTCCATTGGCTATAATATCCGGTGGTTGTAATTTCTCCACCTGTGACTTTATAGGTAGTTTTGAATGGAGAAGAAATCTTACCTCCGAGTCCTAATAATAAATGATCTTTATTACTCAATCTTTGTCGGAATTGAAGAGTTAATGGGATTTCCCAAAAAAGACCATATTGCTTTTCTTCCCAGTTTTGAAATTTTGCCCGAAATTCATACGAATCGTTTTCAAAGTCTGTCTCCATGTTCTTAGACGTAAAATTCAGAATTGAATGTCCGGAATAGGTGCTGGCTCCAATTCCTGTTGATATCCCCCAGTTGGAATTTAGAAAGTGTGAATAGTTGACGTTAAGCAGATAACCTGCACTTCCTTGAAAATGATTGGAACTCTCCTGAAAGCTATACTTTAGATTATGGACGCCTCCCCCTCCAAGAATTGAAAAATAATCTTTAGCATCTTGAGAGCGTAATGCTATACATGGAATTAAGAGAAATATAGTTATAAGTATCTTTTTCATCTTATCAGTTATTACAGGTTTTATCATTTCAATGAAGCTCATTTTGTAACGATGAGCTTAAAGGTTTGGTTAAATCCTTTTTCTGATTTGGCTTGTCCGATATAAGTACCACTGGGTAGAGATAAATTCAGAGTAGTTATTTTCTCAACTTTACTTTGCGTGTAAATCGCTTTTCCTTCGCTGTTGAAAATTGTAATATCGGTATTCTCAATATCTTTTTGATCCATTCCTTCAAAAACAATAGAGCAAGACTGATTCGCATTTAGAGGATTGGGGTATACTTTCGCTACTGGTTGAGATGAGGCAGCTTTATTTATTGTTTTAGGGCATGTATTGAATATTGATCCGTCTTTTGTTGTTACTTGTAAAGAATAAATACCATCAAGATCGTTTGGATCATAATAATACTGCTCTGTTGCTCCAACGATGGAATTTCCGTTTTTAAACCATTGATAAGATATAAAATCATTCTCGGTATTGTTGATCAGAATTATATTACCAAATTTCGTAATTAGCTGATCAGCCGAAACGTCAATCTTGAAATTAAAAGGATAAGGGGTACTTTCAATGCCTAATGCATTTCTCATAATTAATGTACCGGAATAGTTACCGTATTTTGCCCCTTGAGGAATCGGTATCGTTAATGTCCCATTAATGGAAGCCGACGGTAAATTAGAGAATTCTGTATTAATAAATCCTGCAGATAGCGCTTTGTCATTAAATGTGATTTTGTACTGAGTGGGGGTGCCACTTTGAGTTACATAATCCATCTTAAAACTCGACGTTTCGCATTCTTGAAGATAAGGTTGCAATGATTGTATCGTAACTTTATCAGATATTATTGCATTGGAAATTACTAATGCTTTGGGTGCGTCATAGTTTGCAGTGTCCTTTCCTGACAATATATAAGTTACAGTAATTACTTTATCAGAACCAATTTCAGGAGAATCATAATTTGCCTGAGCAGAAACCTGTATATCATCTCCACTTACCAAATTGGATAAGGATCCTGTTGAGATGATATTGGCTGTAGTTGTTGCATCATGCATTTTGTTCGTAGTTACCTGGGTCGACTCTATTATCAGCTGTCTTTTGGATATTGACGCGTTAAGTGATGGAAGCTGAGGAAGTGTATAATTATTTGCATCTGCTCCGGTAATACTTAGCTCTGGTATAATCACCGATTTGTTTAAGCCTACATTCTTGTCAGAGAAATGAGCGTTGTTTATTGTGATGCCAACTTGATCCCCGTCAATAATCCCAATCGGATATACATCAGAGATATTAACAGAAGTATTGCCGTCATATATTTTATTATTGACTGTTGCATTTAGCCCAGTTAAAGCAATAGGTGTAATTGAACCATTTGTAGAAAAATAGTCTTCTGGTGCAATATATTTATATGCGTCAGGTCCTGAAATTGTATAAGATACGGTGATTTTTTTATCATTTCCTGTATTTTTACTGTCGTATGAGGCGGAGCAAGAAAGAGTGACCTGATCATTGCTGGCCAAGTTGCTTAAATGAACACTTGAAGAATCAATCAAAGCTTTCACCGTTGAATCATACGTTTTTGAAAGGGTAATAACTGGAGCATTAGCCGTTAACTGACATTTTTTTGTAGTAAAACTGACTTCATTTCCATAACTCGTACCGGCTCCGTTTGTAGCATAAGCTCTGACATAGAAAGTAGTATTGTATGCTAAATCACTTACAGTAGATACGAAAGCTCCTGTATCTGTTGCATTACCATTGTCTGTATGTTGATCTTCGATTGTGGGGGTACCTGTCGTATTCCAGCATATTCCATATGAAGTCGGGTATGGCATTCCCAGGTTTTCTATTGTACCATGACCAACTGCAGTCGAACACGATATATCACTTACTTCTTGAGTTGTAACAGTAGGTGCCGTAAGGGTGTCGTAAACTGTTATATTGATTTTAGTTTGATAGCTTCCGAAATCGTTAGTACCGATAATGGTATATGTAGTAGCTGGAGAAGTTACTGTGGGAGTTCCATTGATGGAGCCTGTTTTTTCGTCAAAATACAATCCAGAAGATAACTCCGGAGTTATTTTGTATAAAGGGGATCGGGTTATTTTTCTTATTTTGTTATTTAATTGGTCGGCAAAAATGATTACCCCACTTGTGTCAACGGCAATTCCGCTGGGTGAGTTTAAGGTTGCATTTTTGATAAAACCATCTGTACTGCCTGCTATCCCTTGTCCGGTAATTGTAGATACATTTCCGGTCGTAGAAATTTTACGGATTGCGTTGTTATCAACATCTGTTACATACAAATTCCCATTTTGATCAATAGAGATGCCATAAGGATTGTTAAATTGAGCAATGTCAGCAGAACCGTCTATTTGACCTGATTGACCATTTCCAGTAAATGTGAAAACTGTATGGTCGGGTGTGATTTTCTTTATTTTATTATTCCCTCTATCAACAACAAATAAGTTGCCCAAATTATCAATGGTGATTCCGGTCGGATAGTTAAAACTAGCATCTGTGCCAATTCCATCTACATCACTTATAAACCCACTTCCTGCAAAAGTGCTGACGTTTCCGTCTTCGGAAATTTCTCGAATAGTACAATTCCCAAAATCGGTAACGAAAATATTACCGGAGTTATCACTAACTACACTCATTGGGAAATTAAAGCATGCATTGTTGGATTGTCCGTCGATATTACCGGATTTCCCGCTTCCCGCTATTGTAGATACAATTCCGTTTGGAGATATTTTTCGGATTCTGTGGTTGTAAGTATCTGCAACAAATAGATTCCCATTTTTGTCTATTGCAAGCCCTGTTGGATAATAAAACATAGCTTCAGTCTGGTACCCATCTTTAAATCCGGCTTTTCCACTGCCAGCAAACGAAGTTACCAGCCCATTTTTACTGATTTTCCTTATCTGATGATTAAGCTGATCCGCAACAAATATGTTTCCATCTTTGTCAACAACGACACCGCTGGGTTGATTGAAGCTAGCAAGTACTCCCTCAGCATTAATTGCCCCTTTTGAGCCATCTCCTGCTATGGATGAAACCTGAAATCCTCCGGTTACTAGCCCACCTTTGTCCGTCGGTTGTAATGTTTGAATCATTTTCCCCAATTTGTAAAATTGAGGAGTAACGTAACTAAATTCAGGTAGTTGTGCAGAAATCTTCCAACTCACCCCTAAGATAACTCCTAGTAGAAATAACCTCTTCATAACCTTAAAATTAAATACCTTCTTCTATTCTAAAATCACAATATCCATCTAGGCTTCACACCTGGAGGGTTTATCTTTATTTGTTCCAGTTTAAGTAGCTCAAGGCTATACCGGATATTTTGATAAAAAATAAATTCAAAAGGCCAAGTGTGTTGTAAACAATGATTAATTTGTCCTTTCTACAAAGGTAGAAATTTATATTAGAAATTATTTTGCTGTTAACTGCATAAATGATATATTAACAATATTGGCGCTTTTGCGTGTTTGTGTTTAAATATATATAACCTTTTTGTGCTTGCTTGGATAGTGAAAATTTGCTTCTAAAAGTATGTCGGGGATGCAACAATTAACGATCCCTCTCTTTTATTTGCCCGCGAATCAATACGCATTTTTTTTGTACCTTTGTCCGCCTAAAATATTGTTTGTCCATGACTTATCAATAAAGGACATAAATCAGTTGAAATTCAGAATAATAATATATCACCAATGGAATTAGCAAGTAAATACAATCCGGCCGAAGTAGAGCAGAAATGGTATGACTACTGGATGGCAAACGAATTGTTTAAGTCGAAACCCGACCATCGCGAACCTTATTGCATCGTTATCCCGCCGCCCAATGTAACCGGCGTGCTCCACATGGGGCACATGCTTAATAATACCATTCAGGATATCCTCGTCCGTCGCGCCCGCATGATGGGAAAGAATGCCTGTTGGGTACCGGGTACCGATCACGCATCTATAGCTACGGAGGCGAAAGTGGTTGCAAAACTTGCTGAAGAAGGTGTCAAAAAGACAGACCTCACCCGTGAAGAGTTCCTGAAACATGCATGGGAATGGACGCATAAACACGGCGGCATTATCCTGGAACAATTGAAAAAGCTGGGTGCTTCCTGTGATTGGGATCGTACCTGTTTTACGATGGATGATCCACGTTCTGAAAGTGTATTGAAAGTATTTGTTGACTTGTTCAACAAAGGCCTGATCTACCGTGGCGTTCGTATGGTGAACTGGGACCCGAAAGCGTTGACTGCTCTTTCTGATGAGGAGGTGATTTACAAAGAACAACAAGGTAAACTTTATTACCTGCGCTATAAAGTGGCTGGAGAAGACGGTACTTACGCAGTAGTAGCAACTACCCGTCCGGAAACCATCCTCGGAGATACCGCTATGTGTATCAATCCGAATGATCCGAAAAACGCCCATCTGAAAGGAAAAAAAGTAATCGTTCCTATCGTTGGTCGTGAGATTCCTGTGATCGAGGACGAATATGTGGATGTTGAATTTGGAACCGGTTGTCTGAAAGTAACTCCGGCACACGATGTAAACGACTACATGCTTGGTGAAAAATACAACCTCGAGACCATCGACATTTTCAATGATAACGGAACCATCAACGATAAAGTGGGCATCTACGTGGGAATGGATCGTTTCGACCTTCGTAAGCAAATCGAGCAGGATTTAATTAATGCTGATTTGATGGAAAAGGTAGAACCATACACCAATAAAGTAGGTTTCTCAGAGCGTACTCACGTGCCTATCGAGCCTAAACTTTCGATGCAGTGGTTCCTCAAAATGGAGCAGTTGGCAAAGCCGGCGCTTGATTCTGTCATGAACGACGACATCAAACTGGTTCCTGCCAAATTCAAAAACACCTACCGTCACTGGATGGAGAATGTGAAAGACTGGTGTATTTCACGTCAGCTCTGGTGGGGACATCGCATCCCGGCTTACTTCCTGCCACAAGGTGGTTACGTGGTAGCGGAAACTCCCGAACAGGCTGTGGAACTGGCTCGCGAGAAAACCGGTAATGCTGACCTACAACTGGCTGACCTTCGTCAGGATGAAGACTGTCTGGATACCTGGTTCTCTTCCTGGTTGTGGCCGATTTCCGTATTTGACGGCATCAGCAATCCTGAAAACGAGGAAATCAAATACTATTATCCAACCAACGACCTGGTAACCGGACCGGACATCCTTTTCTTCTGGGTGGCTCGTATGATTATCTCGGGTTACGAATACCGCGGCGATATGCCGTTCAAGAATGTTTACCTGACCGGTATCGTTCGTGATAAGCTGGGCCGCAAGATGTCAAAATCGTTGGGTAATTCGCCCGAGCCGCTTGACCTGATTAAAAACTTCGGTGCTGACGGTGTGCGTATGGGCTTGATGTTGGCAGCTCCTGCCGGTAACGACATCCACTTCGACGAAGCGCTTTGCGAGCAGGGACGTAACTTCAACAATAAAATCTGGAATGCCTTCCGTCTGGTAAAAGGCTGGCAAGTGGACGAAACTCTGGCTCAACCTGAATCGGCTGCCATTGCGGTGAAATGGTTTGATGCGTTGTTGAGCAAAACCATCGAGGTTGTAAATTATTCGATGGATAAATACCGCATCTCGGAAGCGTTGATGGAAGTTTATAAACTCTTCTGGGACGAATTCTCTTCCTGGTATTTGGAGATGATTAAGCCGGGTTACCAGTTGCCTATTGACAAAGCGACTTATGAAGCTACTCTTGGATTCTTTGACGCTTTGCTGAAATTGCTTCACCCATATATGCCATTCATCACCGAAGAGCTTTGGCAGGCGACTTACGAGCGCAAAGCGGGTGAGAGTCTGATGACTCAATTGCTTCCTGAAGCCAAAGCATTCGATGCGAAACTGATTGGTGACATCGAAGCAGCCAAAGATGTGATTACCGGAGTTCGTAATGTACGTGCACAAAAGAATATTCCTCAGAAAGAAACTGTGGAACTCGAGATTCTGGGAGAACATAACTCTGCTTACGATGCGGTTATTCTCAAACTGAGTAACCTTGCAGCATTAAGCAAATGTGCCGAGAAATCAGCCGGAGCGGTATCCTTCCTGGTTGGAACCACCGAGTACGCTGTTCCTCTGGGCAATATGCTCAATGTGGAAGAAGAGATCAAAAAACTGACTGAAGAACTGGAATACAACAAAGGATTCCTCGTTTCAGTGATGAAAAAGCTGAGCAACGAAAAATTCGTTAGCGGTGCTCCTGAGAAAGTCGTCGAAATGGAACGCAAAAAACAGGCAGATGCCGAGAGTAAAATCAAATCGCTCGAAGAAAGTATCGCAGCCTTACAGAAATAATCCATTTGAGCCCCGGTAGAACTTTAAACTCTATCGGGGTTCATTTTGTTTTACCGGTATAATTTCTATCTTTGTCAAAAGTTAACTGTATCCGAAGATGAAGTTTCTGTCAACCTCCGTCATCCTTTGTGGATTGCTACTTTCTTCCTGTCAGACGGTCTCTGTACTGACCATAGAAGTAAAGCGTCCCGCAGAAATTGTTATCCCGGAAAACGTTTCTAAAGTTGTCGTTGTTAATAATGCGCTCAACCAACCCGATGATTTTGGTCATTCTGCTTCCGTTTTCGATGGTGGGACAATCAAGAAATCTAATCCGGCAATTAATACAGCTGGTCTGGCTGAAGAGTTCACCTCCGAGCTGGCGAAAAGGCTTAATTCATTGAAGTGGTTTAAGGTGTATCAGCAGCGGCTGGCACGTTCGGGTTCTAAGACTTTTCTGGAAGATTTGCCATTGAGCAGAAATCAGATCAGGGAGATCAACGATTCCATTTCACCAGACTTGATTATTTCGCTGGATAGGATGTTGTTCGAAAGTGATATCAATCTCAGGTACCAACCTAACCAATACTTGTACAAGATAACCATGGACGGGCGGGCTTATCCTTCTGTTCGCATCATCGACCCGAAAGGTATGAAGGTGTTATACACCCTTCGGCAGCAAGATAGCCTTTTCTGGCAGGACTATGGTTCCGGTGATAACGTTCAGGAAGCTTTGCGTTATTTCCCCGCTCCACAGAGCTGCTTTGACGATTTGGCTATGTACAGTGTGGACAAGATGATGAAAAAGCTGGTTCCTTACAGTGATAAAGTAGATCGTATCTATTACATCAGCGGCAATATCAACATGCATGACGCAGCCAACTATGTAAAGGCTAACCGTTGGGATGAGGCCGCATCAATCTGGCAATACATATACGAGCATTCCACGCGGAAGAAACTGAAAGCTTTTACGGCATCCAATTTAGCCCTTTATATGGAAATCTCTGATAAATATGATGATGCGATAGAATGGGCTGAGAAATCCCGTTCCCATTTTCTGGAAATGAAGTCTGAAGCGGCACAATCGGAAGCCGAAAACCTGAACAGTTACATTCGGGAGCTGCAGCGTCGGAAATCCGATTCGCAAAAGCTCGATATCCAGTTGCGTTAAACCAATTAGAAACCCTCAAAAACGAAATACTATGAATGCCATCAATGATACAGTAAATATCAAGCTTTCCGAGCTTATTTGCCAGGCAACTGAAAAGTACAAGCAGAAAGAAGAACCGGGTACCCTTACCGATCTTTTTGTGCAGCTGAATACCGCTAATAGTGATGTGGCTGTTTATGACGATTCTGAGCAGTTACTGGCAGAGATGGAAATTTCAGAGTTAGAAGAGATCAATAACACTGACGAAAAGAATATATTCAAGATTATTGAGAATATTCTTCGGGATGTGCTTTCCAAGCCCGATGTATTGGCGAAGTTTGAAGAGCTTGATCCTCTCCGTCCGTTTTCGGTATTGCTTGTGGACGAATCTTTCGAACATCAGGCCGAGATTTACCTACTGGAAGATGGCAACCTGATTATCGAAGATTCCCTGTTTAAAGATATTGATAAAGAACTTGACTCGTTCCTCGATAAACTAATGGAAGAGTAAATGCCTTTTTCTCTTAAAATGAATGCCCCGGAAGATCAATTTCGGGGCATTCATTTTTATAATTAGATTATGTATATTAGTCGGTCGCAGAACAATTCAGTCCGGTCGCAGGTGGATTCTGCCCGGTAGTAGCTCGATTCGGCTCGTTCGCAGCACTACTTTAGTCGGTAGAAGAACAATTCTGTACGGTAGCAGACGGACTCTGGTCGGTCGCAGGAGAACTCTGCCCGGTAGTAGCTCAATTCGGGTCAGTCGCAGCACTACTTTAGTCGGTAGAAGAACAATTCTGTACGGTAGCAGAAGGACTCTGGTCGGTCGCAGGAGAATTCTGCCCGGTAGTAGCTCAATTCCGGTGAGTCGCAGAATCTAAACAAATGACACTTCCTTAAAGTAATACTCGCGCTGTTCTCCGCTATCAGTTATCAGGCAAAGACGACCGGTTTGCGATACTTTTTCGATGCGGGCCATGAATTCCCCATTTGCATCGGCATACTTATGAAATCCATCGCGGCGATACAGTGAATTCAGATAACGAAAGCGTATATCGCCATCTTCATCCTGAATCAGTTTGAGATATTGGGAAAATATGGATTGAAGCAACTCGTTAAGCAACGCTTCCAGATTGAACTCCCTGCCGGTAATCTGTTTCATCGAAACCGGATTGGGGGCACTGCTGACAAACAGTTCCTGATTCACATTCAGGCCAATGCCTATGACCGTGTGTTCGATATGGCTGCCCATCAGGCTATTTTCGATCAGGATACCTGCAATCTTCTTTTCGTGCCAATAGATGTCATTGGGCCATTTTATAGAAACTCCCTCCATATAATTGTCAAGAACCTCCTTGATGCCAAGCGATACCATTTGCGATAAGATAAACTGATCGACAGCAGAAAGAAAATCCGGGAAGAGAACCAGGCTGAAAGTAAGGTTCTTCCCTGCTTCCGATTCCCAGCTATTGCCCTGCTGGCCTCTTCCTGCTTTTTGGAAACGGGTTTGCACGCAAGTGCCCTCTTCGCATTTTTCGCGTTGGAGCAGTTCGTGCAGATATTGATTTGTCGAGTGGACTTCGTCCAGATAGATCAGATTCATACTGGTAATTTGGTTTTTATTGAATCGGTTTTTATTTTGGGAGAGGCTTTCATTATGTCAAATGCCGCATCCAGCCAGATGAAAGCGTCATCAGTACAATGGTTGGGTTCCTGATAGGTTTCGCTGCGTAAATTCCCCAGACGAACGACTACAGCACTTAATTCCGGAATAACGAAAATGTATTGCCCCAAAATACCTCTCATATAAGGTATCGTATAACCTTTGTAATTTATAATCCAAAACTGAAAACCATAAATTCGGTTGGGCTCTCCTGTATCTGCACGTTTGAGTTCGCGGGCGGGAGTGATGGCCTCTGCAAGATAATTTGCCGGCACAACCTGGCGACCGTTCCATCTCCCTTTATTTAACACCAATTGTCCCAATCTTGCAAAATCCCGGGCGTTGGTATTAAAGCAACAATACGCTTTTTCCATCCCATTGGAGTGGTCAAGGCTCCATAGCGCATCGGTTTCTGCATTAATTGGTGTCCATATTTTTTCGGAGACATATTCCGAGAGGTTCATTTTTACCGCTTTTTGTAATACAAACGCCAGTAACTGCGTCACACCACTTTGGTATTCAAATTCCTTATCGGGTGTTCCTTTGAGTTGCATTTGTTGCATCAAAGCCCAGAGATTGTCTCCGTAATAGGCTTCGGTCGTAACATTGAATAGAGAGCTGTGTGCTTCATCCCAGTTGAGTGCAGCGCTCATGGTCAGCAGGGCGCGTAAGGTCAGTTGGCGGTTCTTTAATTGTGGCAAAGCAGGGAGGAAGTCACTCACAGGCTGGTCGATGCTTTTAATATAACCATCACTAATGGCACAGCCGACCAAAAGCGATACGATACTTTTAGACATTGAGAATGAGTTGCTCAACGAGCGCTCTCCATACCCTGACCAATACTTTTCCGTTACAATTGCCGTGTCTTTTACAATCAAAAATGCAACTGTTTCATATTTGGCAAAGTCGGAAAGATATTTCCCCGGTATTGTGTCGGTGACGTAATCGGGCGAGAACTTCCAGGGTTTAGGTGCTTTGGCTTTCACTGTGCGATTCTCAAAAAACTGATAGTCATCAATGTCCGGAGTTCCATGTCGAAGTGCCTGCCGGATGTAGTATGAAACCGGCAACATTAAAAAAATGATCAGTGCGATGGCGCTAATTATACCTGTAACTTTCAGTATTTTCTTCATGAGTTCGCTTTTTGACCGGTTCGTTATTTAGGATCAAACAAAAATATGAAATAATTAAGAGAATCAGATTGTGGATTAATATCTTTTACTACATTTGTGGTAGATAATCATGTTATCGAGCAATGTTATATGATTGAAAAAGAATTAACCTTTCAACAATTGGAGGAAGCGATTCCTGAGTTATTCGGATTCCTCACGGATGAGCAGAAACAGCTCGTTTATGACACTTATCAAATTCAACATTTCAAGAAAAATGAAATTGTGTATGTTGAAGGCGATGTGCCAAAATCCATGATGTGTTTGCTTAAAGGAAAAGTCAAAATCTTCAAAGACGGAATTGGCGGTCGATCCCAGATTATTCGGATGCTGAAGCCGGTTGAATATTTTGCATACCGGGCCTATTTTGCAAGCGAAACCTACGTTACCTCTGCTACGGCATTCGAATCGGCAACCATCTGTATGATTCCGCTGGAAATTGTTTCCAAGCTACTCCAGGAAAACAATCAACTGGCCTTCCGCTTTATTCAGATGCTGGCAGTGGATTTGGGTATTACAGATTCCCGTACTGTAAATCTGACTCAAAAACACATTCGTGGACGTCTGGCTGAGGCTCTTTTATTCCTTCAGGATAATTACGGAGTGGAGGAAGATGGCGTAACTCTTAATATTTATCTGTCGCGCGAGGATCTGGCCAGCTTGTCAAATATGACTACGTCAAATGCTATCCGCACCCTTTCCATTTTTGCAAATGAAAAAATCGTATCGGTCGATGGTCGCAGAATCAAGATTATCGACGAAGAAAAGCTGAAAAAGATCAGTAAGTATGGTTGATGAAAATTCGTCAATGGCAGATAAAATATAACCGGATATAACCCGAAAGAAAAAGGAGAAAGTTTATTGGAGATTTGTTTCAATGAACTTACTCCTTTTTTTGTGGAAATGACAAACAGATTTATTTTTTAGAGAAGGTGATTGTGTCTCAAAACAAAAAAGGCTATCCCGAAAGATAGCCTTCTTAAAGTTGAAATATTGATTCTTTTAAGCTGTTCTAATCAATTGTCCTAAGCTAAGTTTGTTTTTTCTGAGCTTGTTTAGCTTCTTAAGTACTGCAATGGTAGTTCCGTATTTTTCGGAAATCGAAGATAATGTATCTCCCGGTTTAACTTTGTGGTAAGCAATGCCAGATACGTTAGCAAGCTCTTTGCCGGTTTTGCGTTTAGCATTGCTGGCATAGAATACGTAAGTATCCATGTGGGTAACTTTGTTCTTGAAGTCGAAGATTTCAATCGGGTTAACTGCTACACCGAAGAAACGGGTTTCGAAGTGAAGGTGAGGTCCGGTAGAGCGTCCGGTATTTCCTCCTAAAGCAATAACTTCACCTGCTTTTACATATTGACCAACAGTTACCAGATGTTTTGACAAGTGTCCGTAAACGGTTTCCATTCCGTTGCTGTGTCTTACTACGATCACGTTTCCGTATCCACCCATCCATCCGGCAACACGTACTTTCCCATCGAAAGCGGAATGAATGGGATCGCCAACTTTGATTTGCAGGTCAATACCATAGTGCATACGATGCCAGCGTGCGCGGTATCCGAAATTGGAAGTCACAGCTCCCATAGTGGGCATACTCCAGTTGGAAAGATCCATGACGAGTGAGTCAGGAATGGATTTGTTTTTGAAAGGATTTACACCATTGCCCCAGTTGTTTTCGTACAAACCGAGAGCTGGGTACAAGTCTTCTTCGTTTTCGGTATTCACCATGCCTGAATTGCGAAGTGATGAAATAGAATCAAGGCGGAGTTTTTCTTTATTGATCTTAACCTGATCAGCCAATAGATCATTAGCATTAAAAGTGGGTTTAGTACCACGAACCATGTAGGTGCGAGCCACAGATTTATGAGCACGATGTGCTCTGGATCTTGCCTGCACAGTTTCGCTAAAGAAAACTGTACTGATGGAAACTAAGATAAATAAAAAAGCCTTTCTCATATTTTCTCCTTTTTAGGGATTAAACTCGTCTTTTGCATATAAGTAGCCCAAACTGGCCATTTCGTAATCAAACAGTTCTTCATCTTTAAAGAAACGTTTAATCTCTGTGATTGCAGTTTTGGGTGAGTCGGAAGTGTGAACGATATTTTCGGTAACACTCATCGAAAAATCTCCGCGGATGGTTCCCGGTAAGGCAAGGCGACTGTTGGTCACTCCTGTCATCAACCGGATGACTTCAACGGCTCCGACTCCTTCCCAGCAGGTAGCAACGATTGGTGTCGCCATCATGCTGTTTTTGATGTTTTGGAAAAACGGTTTATGCTGCAAATGTGCATAATGTTCGTTCAAAATATCGTCGTTCAGTTGCATCATCTTGATTCCGACTAACCGCAACCCTTTTTTTTCAATTCTCGAAATGATCTCACCAATTAATCCTCTTTGGATTGCACTTGGCTTTAAAAGAAGCAGCGTTTTTTCCATAGTCGAAACATTTAGATTGTCCTGACATCAGCAAAGATAAAAGATACGGTTAAATAACAAAGCCCCCTTGAATATGTTGTTGAGCACTTTAAGGGGGGATTTGGGGTATTTTGGGTGGATTCTTTACGAGGTTGGAATTTTTTCACACTTTCCTGTGAACCTTTTTCTAGCTAATCAAACTCCAGTCAACTTTCTTCCTGAAGAGCTTATCCAATTGATTTTTTAATGTCAGATTTGATGGGCTTTTAAGCTCCGGATCGTCATTTACGACCTCTGTAGCAATGTCTCTGGCCAGTTGCAGAACCTGCCCGTCATGGACCAGATTGGCTATTTTCAGGTTGAATGGGTCGCCACTTTGCTGCGTACCTTCCAGGTCGCCGGGGCCACGGAGTTTCAGGTCTGCTTCGGCGATTTCGAAACCGTCATTGGTGCGAACCATGATCTCCATGCGTTTGCGGGTCACCTCCGAAAGTTTATGAGAGGTAACTAATACACAGAATGATTGATCGGCTCCACGCCCTACGCGTCCGCGCAGCTGATGTAACTGGGACAGGCCAAATCGCTCAGCGCTTTCGATGACCATCACCGAAGCATTGGGAACATTTACTCCGACTTCTATCACGGTGGTGGCGACCATAATATGTGCTTCGCCCGAAACGAAAAGTTGCATGGCGGCATCCTTCTCTTTAGCCTTTAATTTTCCATGTACCATGCAGACATTGTATTCGGGGAAAACCTCCTGTATATGTTCAAATCCTTCTTCCAGATTTTTCCAGTCTGCTTTTTCGCTTTCCTGAATCAGTGGATAAACGATATACACCTGTCTGCCCAGCTCCAGCTGTTTGCGGATTGAGGAATAGAGCGTACCTCTCCGGTTATCGTATTGGTGCAGGGTCTGGATGGGTTTTCTGCCCGGAGGCAACTCATCAATGACAGAGACATCCAGGTCTCCGTATAGTGTCATCGCCAGTGTCCTGGGGATTGGGGTGGCTGTCATGACCAAAATGTGAGGCGGGCGTTTGTTTTTCGCCCAAAGACGGGCCCGCTGTGCGACACCGAAACGGTGTTGCTCATCGATGATGGCCATTCCGAGGTTATCGAATTGTACAATATCCTCAAGCAAAGCATGTGTGCCGATGATGATATGGATATCTCCGGTCAGAAGCTGTTGGTGTACTTTTTCACGGTGCGCTTTTTTGCTGGAACCGGTCAGAAGCACCACATTGATACCGAGTTCTTCGGATAATTTATGAACGGTTTCGTAGTGCTGTGTAGCCAGAATTTCGGTAGGAGCCATCATGCAGGCCTGATAGCCGTTATCGAGAGCCATGAGCATGCTCATAAAGGCGACCAGCGTCTTCCCGCTTCCGACATCTCCCTGTACAAGGCGGTTCATCTGATGGCCTGTCCTGACATTCTCCCGGATTTCCTTCAAAACCCGCTTCTGAGCATTCGTCAGTTCGAAGGGCAGGTTTTGATTATAGAAGGTATTGAAATAGTCCCCGATTTTAGTGAAAACAAATCCTCCCAGTTTCCGGCTGTTGAGTTTCGAGTAGCGAAGGATATTTAGCTGGATGAAAAATAACTCTTCAAACTTCAGCCGGTACTCCGCTTTTCGTAGCAAATCTTGGGATTTGGGGAAATGGATATGGTAAAGTGCTTCATTCAATGAAATCACTTTGGCGCGTTGAGTAATTTGTGGGGTGAGCGTCTCTCCAAACGGAGCTTTGAGGCAGGTGAACAGATTGTAAACCAGTTTCTGTATCATTCTCGAATTGAGAAACTGATTTTTCATCTTTTCTGTAGTGTTGTAAAATGCCTGTAATGCTCCGGCCTGTTTTTCCACCGCTTCGTCATAAACGTCGATATCGGGGTGGGGGAGATTGATTTTGTTGTTGAAAATATTGGGTTTTCCGAAGACGATGTATTCCGTATTCAGCAAATATTTCCCTGTAACAAATTTGAGACCTTTAAACCAGACCAGTTCTATGACGCCGGTCCCGTCGGTGAACTTTGCCGTCAGACGTTTGCTCATGCCTTCTCCCTGCGTTTCAAAAGAGAGAATACGACCTTTAAGTTGCACGTACATCATATCCGCATTGATTTCGCAGACGCGGTGCATACGGCTGCGGTCAATATACTTATACGGGAAATAGTAGAGTAAATCCTCGAAAGAGCGGATTTCTAACTCTTGTTTCAGGACCTCACCTCTTTTTTCGCCTACTCCCGGCAGGAATTTGATGTCTTGTTGGGCTAAATTCATTTTTGTTGCAACAGGGCTTCTGCAATTATCAGATCAAAGGGGGATGTTATTTTGATGTTTTCGCGGTTTCCGTCCACGAGGGTGACGTTATGTCCGATGGATTCTACGACGGAGGCATCATCGGTAAATGCCTCTGAAAATGGTTGCCGGTAAGCTTTTTGTAGAATCTCAGCGGTGAAGACCTGTGGAGTTTGTACCAGTCTGTATTTTGCCCGATCTACGGTTTTGCTTTCAGTTTCGGTCAGTTCGCGGATGGTTTCGTGAACGCTGATCGTTGGGATGGCAGCGCCATATTTGCCGGCGGCATCAAAACAGTTTGCAATCACTTCGGCAGAGACAAACGGGCGCACGCCGTCATGCACTCCGATGAGTGTGGGTTGTTGTGTATTGGCAATAGCCTTCTCAATGCCGTTTTTTACCGAATGGAAACGGGTTTCACCGCCGTTTGCAATTTCATGTTGGACTGAAAAGTGATAACCCGAGCAAAGTTCTTTCCAGTATTCCTGATGAGCCAGAGGTAAAACCAGGATGATTTTCATTGACGCATCGAATTTGTAAAATGCCTCAATCGTGTGCATCAAAACCGGTTTTCCTCCGATGGGAATAAATTGCTTGGGAAGGTCGCTGCCCATGCGCAGCCCTTTGCCTCCGGCTACAATGATGATTTGTTTTTCCATGTTTGCTCTGCTTTGAATGCAAAGTTAGGGAAAATCTCTCTTTCTGAATCTTAGGTTACGCTTTGTTTGACTTTGGCGTAGTCAATCTTTTGCCCAGTTTCATCAGTTTTAATTCGAAATAATAATAGGAGACCAGAGAGAAAATTACAGTAAGAATAACGACTGATGCGGCCATTCCCCAGCCGGGAAGTGATATGACTTTGCTCAAGGCGTTATTAACCACCGGATGCAGTAGGTAAACCCCGTAGGTTACAATTCCGAATTTCTCTAACGGATAATCAATAAATCGGGGGATTTGAATTATGAATTTATAAAAAGATACGACCAGTCCGGTGGAAATGATAACCAGTAATATGCGATGAATTCCGGCTACCAGCACCGATTGGTTTCCGCTTATTGGATAAAATATAAATGCACTGATCGTAATAAGTAAAAGAGCGGCATTTTCGATTTTGGTGAAGTTTACCTCTCTGAAATTGTAAAATATGGCAATGCCGGTCGTGTATAGGAACAGGTTATTGAATGGATTGATGTATATTTTCCATTGTTTGCCTAATTCAATATCCGGTGACAGGGCATAAAAGCAATAATAGCAGCCAATCCCCACTGTAATAGCGAAAAGCAGATTTCCAAGCCATTTTTTATAGTTATAGGCAAATATGAAAACCGGGGTAAACAGATAATATACCATCTCATTGCCAATCGACCAGGCGCCTGTGGCAATATAACCTCTCGGTTCTATAAATCCGAAAGCTGTGGTCAGGTTAATCCAGAGTTTATACCAGTTGACGCCTGTTTTTGCAGAATAGTTGAGAATAACTGTCAGTATAGTCGCAGCCCAAAGCAATGGCCAGATTCTGAAAATCCGTCTGATGAAAAAACTCATGATGCTTTGGATGGAATTCATTGTATGATGATATACAATAGCCATGCTCAGACCCGAGAGGATGAAAAAGATCGAAACCCCATAAATGCCCATTCTCCCGAGAAAAGAGGAGGCGTCAGGTTGGGTATAGTACATGCCCGAAAGGTGATATGCCATGATGGAGATGGCCATCAATCCTCGTAACCAGTCAAGGGAGTCAATGCGTTTGGATGCGGGTTGGCTGTTGTTCATTGTTTCAGAAATAGTTAAATAGAAAAAACCCTTGCAATCGTTTGATTGCAAGGGTTTGAATGTTTTAATCAAGTACCCGGAGGGGGACTTGAACCCCCACAGCCGCAAAGCCAAAGGATTTTAAGTCCTTCGTGTCTACCATTTCACCATCCGGGCAAACCGTGAGCGAAAGACGGGACTCGAACCCGCGACCCTAACCTTGGCAAGGTTATGCTCTACCAACTGAGCTACTTTCGCGTTTGTTTAATTGTTTTCTCTTTCAGGAAGAAGGTGGAGCGAAAGACGGGACTCGAACCCGCGACCCTAACCTTGGCAAGGTTATGCTCTACCAACTGAGCTACTTTCGCGTTTGCGGTTGCAAAGATAGAACTGTTTCTTGTTTTTGCAAAATATTTTGGAGGAAAAAAATGAGGTGTTTTTGGCCTTATTGGTAAACTATCAGAGGCTCAGAGGATTGGTTGATGGTGTATCGACGCAGATAGTAGCTGTTTTTTTGTGCCGGGTCCTTAAGCGGAGCACCGGTGCCATTAAATATTTCAAAAGTAGAACCGCATTTGGGACATACAGCTGTTAGTCCGTCTGATGATGCAGTTACAGTAACTGATGTTTGTACCTCATAAGGACAGGCCATATCAAAGGCATAAAACTGGTCAGCACCGTGAACAACCAATATTCCACCGTAACCGTATCTTTCCTTATATGGAAGTCGCTCATTCCCTCTTTTAAAAAGTTTTGTTGCTCCGATTGTATTTAATTTGACATCCAATCCTTGCAGATAAACCTCTAAATAAACGGATGTATTGGGTATCCGGCTAAAATACTCCGATTCACAACCAAAGCAAATGAGCAACAATATGAGCAGTTTCTTAATCATAACGAAAGGATTTCAATATACAACGGCTGTTGCACTTCATTTATTGAGGATTAAACGGATTTTGGCTTACGCCAGAATCCGTTCAATGATATCTAGTTCTTCGTTGGTGAACTGGAGGTTATTTAATGCTTTCAGATTATCATCGAGTTGGGCAACCGAACTGGCACCTATTATCAGGCTGGTAACGCTATTGTCGCGTAATGCCCAGGCGAGTGCCATTTCGGCCAGTGTTTGACCACGATTGATTGCCAGTTCGTTGAGCTGTTTTACTTTTTCGATAACTTCCGGGGTGACCTGGTCTATTTTGAGAAACCCGTCGGCGCGGGCAGCCCGTGAGCCTTCCGGGATTCCATGCAGGTATTTATTAGTCAATAATCCCTGAGCTAAAGGTGAAAAGCCTACAAATCCAACACCATTATCTTCTGCAATACCCAGGATTTCCTGTTCAATATTTCGGGTAAACATGCTGTATCTGTCCTGGTGCAACAGGCAGGGAACGTTCTGCGATTTCAGATATTCGTATGCAATTTTAGTTTCGCGGGGAGGGTATTTGGAAATACCGACATACAGCGCTTTTCCTTGTTTGGCAATGTCAACCAGAGTCTGTAATGTTTCTTCAATCGGTGTAAACCCATCGTAACGGTGCGAGTAAAACACATCGACGTAATCCAGCTGCATCCGTTTCAGGCTCTGGTTGAGACTGCTGATGAGGTTTTTTCGCGAACTACCGTCACCGTATGGCCCTTCCCACATAAAGTGGCCGGCTTTGGTGGTGATAAGCATCTCATCGCGATGATTAATAAAACTTCTTTTCAGAATACGACCGAAATTTTCTTCTGCACTTCCCGGGACTGGCCCGTAATTATTTGCTAAGTCAAAATGGTTAATTCCGTTGTCAAATGCATGTTTGACCATTGCGGTGGCGGTTTCGAAATTATCGACGCTGCCGAAGTTGTGCCAGAGGCCCAGAGATAATATCGGGAGTTTGATACCGGAATGTCCGCAGGTACGATACTGCATGATGCCGGAATAGCGGTCGGGATTAGGACGGTATTCCATAATGTGTTTGGTAGATTAAAGGTGGGTAGTGGTAAAAAGACAATTGTCGGGTTATTTACCCAACAATTGTTTTTCTGCAGCTTCAACTTTGTCGAAGCCGAATGATATTACGATATCGTTTTTCAATGCTGAAATCTGGTCGTTGCACAGGTTGCCAATGCTGCCTTCATGCGTGTGATTGACGCTTTTATTTGGCTGGAATTCACCGGCTTCAATAGCCAGTCCAACGTGTTTATACGCATCGCGGAACGGCATTCCTTCCGTAGCCAGACGGTTCACTTCTTCCACACTGAATATCAGGTCGTAGCGGCAGTCTTCGAGGATTTGTTCATTTACCTTCATGCCGCCCATCATGCGATTTACCATCACGAGGCAATCTTTCAGCTCGTCAAATGCAGGCAGGAACACCTCTTTGATAATCTGAAGGTCGCGGAAATAGCCCGATGGCAGGTTATTGGCAATCATCATGATTTGTTGAGGAAGAGCTTGAAGCTTATTGCATTTTGCGCGGGTCAACTCGAATACATCCGGATTTTTCTTGTGAGGCATGATGCTCGAACCGGTTGTATATTCGTTGGGTAATTTGATGAAGTTAAAGTTTTGGCTGTTGAACAAACAAGCGTCATACGCCAGTTTGGATAATGTTGCTGCAACTCCTGCTATAGCAAAACCAACAGTGCGTTCCATTTTTCCGCGTCCCATTTGGGCATACACCACGTTGTAGTTCATGCCGTCGAAACCCAACAAGTCAGTCGTCATCTGGCGATTCAGAGGGAATGAAGAGCCATAACCGGCTGCCGAACCCAGTGGATTACGGTTGCAGATGCGGTATGCAGCCTGCATTAGTTGCAGGTCATCCACGAGGCTCTCTGCATAGGCGCCAAACCATAGTCCGAACGAAGAAGGCATAGCTACCTGTAGGTGAGTGTATCCCGGCATCAATACCGATTTGTATTTTTCGCTTTGAGTCAATAAGGTTGTCGCTAACTGGTCAACCAATTCAACGATTTCCTGAATCTGAGCGCGTGTAAAGAGTTTCAGGTCTAGTAAAACCTGGTCATTACGCGAGCGACCGCTGTGGATTTTTTTACCGACATCACCGAGGCGTTCGGTCAGCATTGCCTCTACCTGAGAGTGAACATCCTCTACACCTTCTTCAATAACGAAATCGCCATTGTCTGCCAGTTGGTAGATGTTTTTCAGTTCAGCCAGAAGAGCGGTCAGTTCCTCTTTTTCGAGCAAACCGATGCTTTCAAGCATGGTAATGTGTGCCATTGAACCCAGAACGTCATATTTGCCTAAATAAAGGTCCATTTCGCGGTCCCGACCTACGGTGAAGCGTTCGATGTCTTGGTCTGTATTTGAGTTTTTGTCCCAAAGTTTACGTGCCATGTGTCTGTTTTTTTAGAAAGGGAATGAGGAAATCATATCAGCCAGCTTGTTTACGGCTTCCTGCAATGGTTTTGACACCATGCCTTTGATGAAAATATTCAATTCAGCCTGAAGGGTGATTTTTAGTTTTGTGTCATTTTTACCCATTTCTTTGAGTTGAATCCATACCAAAAAGTCAATTGGAGCCTTTTCTGACTTGAACTTGATGGTTTTGTGAGGTTCTCTCTCTATGATACGAAGTCCGATTTTCCCCACCGGGTCAACAGAAAAGCGTAGAGAATCAGAATCGAATTCTACATCTTTCAGTTTGTCCTGAGGAATCTGGTCTTTGATTTGTTCGAGGTTTGAGAGGTCTGATAGTTTGTTGAATATAGTCGCGGAGTCGCGATAAATGGTTTTGATTTCGCTTTCAAATTTGGTCATACAGGCCTGATGTTATTGTCGGGCAAAATGCGCCGAAGTTGTAGGTTTAATATATGAAATGCTGTCTCCGGTGACAGAGACAGCATTCTTAAATATCTGATAATAATGAATTGACAAAGGAGATCATCCTTTCCAGTTAGCCGGGTCTTTACGCCATTTTTTCAACGTCTCTACATCTTCCTCCTGGATGTATGCAGTTTGTACAGCAGCGTCAAGTACAGCGTTGTAGTTGCTGAGGGTAATCAATTCCACATTAGCTTCTTTGAATTTCTCTTCTGCAACTTTGAATCCGTAAGTGAAGATAGCCACCATGCCGATTACCTCGCATCCGTCTTTGCGAACCGCTTCAACAGCTTTCAGGCTGCTACCGCCGGTCGAAATCAGGTCTTCGATAACCACTACTTTCTGGCCCGGTTTCAGGTCACCTTCAATCAGGTTTTCCAACCCGTGGTCTTTCGGTGTAGCGCGGATGTAAACGAATGGTAAGCCCAACTCTTCCGCAACCATAGCTCCCTGAGCGATTGCTCCGGTTGCAACTCCGGCGATAGCATCCACTTCGCCAAAGTTTTCAAGGATAATGCGTGAAATTTCGAGTTTAATCAAATTACGAAGAGTCGGGTACGACAAAGTTTTACGATTGTCGCAATATATAGGAGATTTCCATCCTGAAGCCCAGGTGAAGGGATTAGAAGGTTGTAACTTTACAGCTTTGATTTTCAGCAACTTCTCGGCAACGAGACTTTCTAACTTTTTCATCTTGATTTTTCTTTGTGATTAAGCTTTGCAAAGTTAGCGAATCAGATTCAAAAAAAGTTATCCAATAGTCTGTTTTTTGTTCCTGAATAACGAAAAATGTTCTATAACAGACCATTTTCATGTAAAAAAGAGAATCCGCTAATGATTGATTATTAGCGGATTTCAGATATACATTTGGGATATTGTTATTCTTTGGGAGAATGTTTTAGGACTTTCGCTTCGAGATAGAAGAAAATTTCTTCGGCAATATTGCTGCAATGGTCGCCAATACGTTCCAATTTACGGAAAATGCTGATAAATTGCAGGCAGTCGTAAGCGCGGTCTGGATTTTGTTCGATATAGTTGGCAATGATACGTGGTGCTTCATTGTTTATATTATCAACAATGTTGTCTTCCGTGAAAATAGCAGCTGCAATTCCGGCTTTTTCATTTTCCAATGATTCAAGTCCCTGTGAAAGCATGTTTTTAACCGCTTCAAACATTTCTTTCAGATGAGTTTCTGTGACTAGATCAGCATCCAGACTCATGGTGGGGTAGTGAATCAGTTGTTTTGACATTCCGTATGCAAAGTCGGCAATCCGCTCCAGATTGGAGTTAATTTTCATTGCTGCCAATACAAAGCGCAGGTCAACGGCAACCGGCTGGTAAAGTGCAATAATATTTTCGCAAATGCTGTCAATTTTCAATTCATAGGCATCTACCCGTTTTTCACGTGCAGAAACTTGCAAGGCCAGTTCACGGTCGTAGGAAAGCACCGCTTCTCCGGCTTTGGTTACCTGAGAAAGCGTCAGTTTCCACATGTCTATTATGTCTTGTCTGAGCGAGACTAATTCCTGTTCTAAATGTCTCATATCTATTTTGTTATTTTATTCGTTAGTATTGTATTGACTCAGTCCTTCGATTATTCATTCCCTCAATCCTTACGAATCATCCGAAACGACCGGTGATGTAGTTTTGGGTGGATAGTTTCTCCGGATTAGTGAATATTTTAGTGGTATCAGCATACTCAATCAGTTCGCCCAGGTAGAAGTAAGCAGTTTTGTCGCTGACACGTGAAGCCTGCTGCATGTTGTGTGTTACGATCACGATGGTGTAATCCTTTTTCAACTCGTAAATCAACTCTTCGATTTTCGAGGTAGAGATTGGATCGAGGGCAGAAGCCGGTTCGTCCATCAAAAGAACTTTTGGAGAAATAGCCAAAGCCCGGGCGATACAAAGACGTTGTTGCTGACCGCCAGATAGAGCGAACGCCGATTTCTTCAATTTGTCTTTCACCTCATCCCACAGTGCGGCTCCTTTCAGTGATTCAACAACACGTTCTTCAATAAAGTTTTTATCCTTTACGCCATTAACGCGAAGTCCGTAAGCGATGTTTTCAAAAATTGATTTAGGGAATGGGTTGGGTTTCTGGAAAACCATCCCCACCTTTTTGCGTAAATCGTCCACATGAACTCCCGGAGCGTAAATGTCCTGTCCTTCTACCAAAACCGAACCGGTCAGGCGGGTTCCGTCGATAAGGTCGTTCATGCGGTTAAGCAATCTCAAAAAGGTTGATTTACCGCAACCCGACGGTCCGATGAAAGCCACCACTTTATTGTTTTCTACCTCCAGGTCAATTCCTTTCAACGCATGAAAATCGCTGTAGTAGAAGTTTACGTTCTTTGCATCAATCGTTAGCATCTGTATATTTACAATTTTATGATTTACAATTTTTGTTGTGTTGTTGTAGAGACGAGGCCTGCCTTGTCTAATCTATTAATTCATTTTTACCTTTTTAGCAAAATAGTTCCGGAGGAAATTCGCTAAAAGATTTACCAGTAATACAATGACAATCAGTACCAATGCTGTTCCGTATGCCATAGCGCGGGAAGCCTCAAGATCAGTACCACTGGTCGAAATCACGTACAAGTGGTAAGGCAGCGCCATCACCTGGTCGAAAATGCTGTGAGGCAATTGCGGCAGGAAGTAAGCGGCTACGGTGAACAGAATAGGAGCCGTCTCCCCGGAAACGCGTCCGATAGACAAGATTAATCCGGTGATGATATTGGGCATAGCCATTGGTAACACTACCTTACGGATGGTCTGCAATTTGCTGGCTCCCAGAGCGAGACTTCCTTCACGGAAAGAGAAGTCGATGGATTTTAAAGCTTCTTCCGTGGTACGGATGACTAATGGAAGAGATAGTAGCCCCAATGTCAATGAACCGGCAATAATCGAATCTCCAAATTTCAATGTATTCACAAACAGTGACATACCAAACAAGCCGAAAACCACAGAAGGGACACCACTCAGGTTGTTGGTCATGATACGGATAAACATTGCCAGTTTGTTTTGACGGGCGTATTCATTCATATAAATCCCCGACATAATACCAATCGGAAAGCTGAAAAGACTACTGCCGATAATCAGATAGAGTGTACCTACGATAGCCGGAAATATCCCGCCTTTGGTCATTCCTTCTTCAGGAGCTTTGGTCAGGAAGTCCCAGTTGATTACGCCAATTCCTCTCATTACGATAAATCCGAGTATCAAAAACAGGAGAGCAACAACGGAATAACTCATTATTTTAAAGATGGTAAATGCGATAGACTGGGTCCTTCTTTTTTGTTTACCACATGAACCGATATGTTCTATAGGAGTCATTTAGATTTACTATTTGATTGATTTACAATTTACTTATTTATTCTTTTTGGCAGAAATAAACTCTACGCTGATACTGATGATGAGTGTCAGGACGAATAATATAGCACCTAATGCAAACAGAGCCTGGTAATGCGCACTTCCGGCAGGAGCTTCACCCAATTCTGCGGCAATAGTTGCCGGAATCGTCCGAACCGGTTCCATGAGCGTGTGGGGAATAACCGCAGCGTTACCGGTTACCATTAATACTGCCATGGTTTCACCGATAGCACGTCCGATACCTAAAACGGCAGCCGACATAATACCCGATTTGGCATAAGGAATCACTACACGGTAGATGGTTTGCCATTGTGTTGCACCCAGAGCAAGGCTCGCCTCTTTCATCGAGCGGGGCGTAGTTCGCATAGCATCTTCTGCTACCGTAATGATAGTCGGCAATGCCATGATGGCAAGAATGATACTGCCGGCGAGTGCTGTTTCACCAACCGCAAGGTGGAATGTCTTTTGTAAAAACGGAACGATAATCACCAATCCAAAGAAACCGTAAACCACGGAAGGAATACCGGCGAGCAATTCGATAACTGGTTTCAATAAATTACGAATGCGAAGAGAGGCAATTTCAGCCAGATATACCGCTACGGCTAATCCGAAAGGCAGAGAAAGTAATATTGCACCTAAGCTTACCCAAAGCGTGCCCAGAATCAATGGCAAAAGACCAAACTGAGCAGATGGCGTTGAGGTAGGAAACCACTCTTTCCCAAAGAAGAAATCCCCCGGCTTTTGAGTGGCATGTTCCATTACATATCCGGTAAAGTTCTTAGGAATATACTGTTCAGGCATGTAGAGTATTGCTGCCGGATGTTTTGTAATCAGGTCATTGAGCTTTTCGGGGATATGCTCAAATTCGGCTCCCAACTCTTCTTCCGTGTAGTAGTTGGTCAAGTCACCCAGACGAATGACTTCGATGTCCTGGTTGGCGCCGCCCAGTTGAGCCCAATTGGTGATTTCCGCATCAAAAACCTGTTTGATTTGGTGAGCGTTCAGCTCTTTTACTTTATTGGTTTTGCTTAACGCAATAACATTTCCGGCTTCCACTACCGGACTGCGAAACAGCCCCGAAGCTTCTTTAAACAAGAAAAGCACGATTAATAAAATCGCAATACTTGTAACGCTACCACTAAGCAGCAGGATACCTTCGATAATTTTTTCTAGAAATCTTTTCACGCTGATTTTTATTCTTGATTGATGCTGCAAAGAAACAACGTCCATGTTAAGTCTGCGTGAAAAAAAGATTACAAAGATGTTACACAGTCGTTTGGTTTAAGCTTTTCATTTTTATATATAGATAATGTATAAGCACAAGTAAAACAGTATTTTACCGATTTGTCTCATTCTGGATATATTGAAATGAAAATGTAACACAATTGCCAAAAGCGTGTAACATTGAGGTGGTTATTTTGCAGCATCAAACATTAAAACAGAAAAAAATGAAATTCAAATCTATTGCTCTTTGTTCTTTATTATTCTCATCTCTGGTTGCCTTTGCGCAGGAGGAAAATGTTGATCCGGTAGAGTCGTTGAACCAACGAGTTACTCACTTGGAAGATGCTAAAAACGTTGCAAGCAAACTTAAAATCTCAGGTTATGTTCAGGCTCAATATCAATCTTCACAAATTGATACTGTGGGTAAGGCTTCAAAAGATTGGAAACCGTCACAAGATATGAAAGTTGGTGCAGGTCGTTCTGGAAGCGAATCAACAAGCATGAATCGTTTTGGTGTTCGTCGTGGACGTATTAAAGTTGCATATGAGGATTTCGGATGTCAAGCCGCTATCCAGTTTGATTTGACTGAAAAAGGTCTCGGTTTGAAGGATGCTTATTTGAACATCCTGGATCCATGGGTAGGTTATGTAGCTGTAAAAGGTGGTGTATTTGACAGACCATTTGGATATGAAATTTCTTACTCTTCTTCTCGTCGCGAGTCTCCGGAAAGAAGCCGTATTTTCCAAACCTTATTCCCTGATGAAAGAGATCTTGGTGCAATGCTGACTCTTCAGGCTCCAAAAACATCTCCATGGAATGTGTTGAAACTTGAAGCTGGTTTGTTCGGTGGAAATGGTATCTATCTTGATACTGACAGCAAAAAAGACTTTATCGGCCACCTTTCATTTGCTAAGGCTTTTGGTAATACAAAACTTGGTTTGGGAGTGTCAGGGTATGAAGGTTTTGTTGCTCGCTCAACCGGTAATGTCTATGTTGTTGAAAATGGTGCTTTCAAGAACTCTCCAGTTGTTGCAAACGCTAACAATGCAAGTGATTTCGGTTTTGCAAAACGTGAATATTTAGGTTTTGACGCTCAGGTAAGTACAAGCTCGGTTTTGGGTTTGACTACATTGCGTGCTGAGTATATCGGAGGAACTCAACCAGGAACCAGCGGAAGCTCTTCAAGCCCAAAATCAGGTAACCTTCCAGGATATACAACATCAAATGCTGCCGCAACAACTATCGGTGTGTCTTCTTCAACTGATGACGTTTATGGTGGTGGAACTTACATACGTAAATTCCAAGGTGGTTATGTGCACTTAGTACAAGATATCGCTGATACCAAACATAGTATTGAGGTAAAATACGACTGGTATGACCCTAACACTAAAATCTCTGCTGACCAAATTGGTGTAGGCGCTAAAACAGGTAAAGGAGACATCGCCTACTCAACTTTGGGTCTTGGTTACCTTTACCGTATGAACGCAAACGTTCGCATCATGGCTTATTATGATATTGTTTCAAACGAAAAAACTAACCTGAAAGGTTACAAAGCTGACCTGAAAGACAATTTGTTTACACTTCGTTTCCAATACAAATTCTAATTCCAAACAATAAGGTTTAGTTAAGCGTTAATTATTTGCTGCTTATCCCTATGGATTTTGGCGGAGATAAATTACGCTTTACTAAACCTGATTTGATAAGTCTAAAACTCTTATAAACAAAACAATATGAAAAAGTTAGTAATCTCAGCGCTGATGGTATGCGCATTGGTTCCTTCATTCCAGGCACAAAAATTGAAAGGTAGTGATACTGTATTGCCTTTGGCTCAAAAAGAAGCAGAAGCTTTCCTGAAGAAAACTCATAAATCAGTATCAGTAGTAGGTGGTGGTAGCGGTGTGGGTATCGCTGCATTGCTCGATGGTACTACCGACGTGGCTATGGCTTCACGTAAAATGAAATTCGACGAAAAGGTAAAAATGCAGGAAGCTGGTTCTACAGCAGTAGAAAAAGTAATCGCTTACGATGCTTTGGCTGTAATTGTGAATCCTTCAAACCCAGTTTCAAAACTTACCCGTGCACAACTCGAAGGTATCTTCACCGGTAAAATCAAAAACTGGAAAGAAGTGGGTGGTCCTGATATGAAAATCATTCCTTATTCTCGTGAATCAAGTTCAGGTACGTATGAGTTCTTCAAAGAGCACATCCTGAAGAATAAAAACTATGCTAATGGTATCATGAGTATGCCTGCTACCGGTGCTATTGTACAATCGGTTAGCCAGACTAAAGGGGCTATCGGATATGTAGGGTTAGCTTACCTTGAAAAAGATGTAAAAGCTCTTCACGTGTCATTCGATGGTAAAAATTTTGTAGAACCATCTATGGCTACGGCTAAAAATAAAACTTATCCGATTATTCGTCCATTGTTCTTTTATATAAATAAGAAGAAAGAGGCAGCTTGCAAACCGTTTGTTGATTTCGTTTTGTCAGCACAAGGACAGGATATTGTTGAAAAAGTAGGTTATGTTCCTTTGAACTAATCGGTTTTTGGATAATTAAAAGCGCGACCGCTGTCGGAGAAATCTGATGGCGGTTTTTTTTATTGTAAGTATCTAAAATGATTTCTGATTTGTAAACAGGTAACGAAAACATACTATTGCTGAAATAAGGCTGACATATCAATGACTTACTTTTATAGTCATTAATTTCCAAATTGAAACCTAATGACTATCGCAAATATCCCATCTGATTTCCTGAATAATATCCTTTGTCACGGATACCTGATTCTCTTTTTGCTGGTCTTCCTGCAAGAAGTGGGAGTTCCCAATCCCATACCGAATGAACTGGTGCTGATTTACTCCGGATATCTGTCCTATTCGGGGCTCCTGAATGCCGGATGGATTATCTTATCGGCATTTGCCGGAGACATGTTGGGCAGTGGGATTTTATTTACACTGTTCTTCCTGTTTGGTAATGCAATTATGGAACGAAAGCCCCGGTGGATTCCTATTTCCATGAAAAAGCTGGATAAGTTGTCGCGAAAAATTCAACGAAAAGGGTTCGCTGGAGTCTTCCTCGGACGGATTTCGCCTTTTATCCGTGGATATGTGGCGGTATTGCTGGGATTAATGAATTATCCGGTCCGCAAATATGCCGTCGTTTTACCTGCGACTGCCATGCTTTGGTCCGTTTTTTATGTGATGGCGGGGTATGTTATTGGTCCTTATTGGCAGAGTGTTTCCGGTTATCTTATCGGAATAAGAATGGGGATGGGAATTTTCCCTTTGGCTCTGCTTTTGTATGTGTTGTACAGGTTGTGGCTTCGGCAGAAAGCAATCCGGATGAAAAAGCTAAACTACAATGCCGAATCATTTGAGTGAAAAATGCTGTGCAATATCTCCTTCAGACAATTTCCCCAGATTAATAGTCATCTCCATCGCATTGTGGTCCGATAAATAGTCCACATCGCCATTCTTCTTATGGGAGTAAATGAACTGTATTTTTCGCTCAATCTTGCGTATTAGCTTGCTGTTTCTGACCAGGATGTAGTCGATGATTCGTTTCTTCCCCCGGGGAATGCGTGCCAACGGGTTGTCAATCTCGTCATACGTTGACGTAATCGAACCGCTGATTTCACCGTTTTGAGCATCCAGTGTCTCCAGCATCTTACGATAGTGCTGCGAATCATCCATATCAATGTTAAAGTCTCCGCAAATCAGTTGCGGGATATGTTCCTGTTCATACGGTTTCAACAGATGTTCGCTGATTTCAAGGCACTGTTGGTCACGTATCAGGTGAGGTTCATCGGCCTGAAGGTGAGTGGCCAATAACTGGAAAGGAGAATTCTGGTAAATGCCTTCAAACAATACCGCACCTTTGCGGGCAATCATATCATACCCCTGGCTTTTGCTAAACTTAATCACACCCAGTTTTTTCAACGGGATTTTACTGACAACCCACAGTCCGCTATTGGTAAAAACCGGAATGTAGTTCGGATTCTCCGGTCCGTATTGATAGGGGAATTTCTCCGCCAACCCTTTAGCAATGATATTCCGGCAACGGCTACTGAAGGCTTCCTGAAAAACAATAATCTGGTAATCTGAATGCTCCAGTTCACGCACAATCATTCGTGCGCGTTCCTGATTGTTGTTCCAGATGCTGATATAAGGGAGCATATAGATGTTCCAACTCAGAATCTTCAGGTCGCGGTCGGCAAATTGTTCGTCGGGGCAGGAGGCGTTCATTGTCATAGTTGCATTAATCATCAGGAACAAAAATAGAAACTTTTTCATCATAACCGTTGTCTTTTGGGATTTACCCAGGCAAAGTAAGTTCGGCTTGATTACAGCGGTATTGAAATATATTGATGTTTCGGTTACTTTTTGTGTTGGGTAAATGTTTGTTTTTAAGGGGAGTACAGGGTGTAAGTGTGCTGTAATGTTTCTGTCATACTTTCGCAATGAAAGTATTATAAGCATTTCATTTCTTTGAGGAAAATACGATTTATGAGTACATACTATACCCGAAAAGAATTCGGTGATGATTTTCAGTGGGGAGTAGCCGCATCTTCCTATCAGATTGAAGGTGCACATGATGCAGATGGTAAGGGGATGTCCATTTGGGACCATTTTACCCAAAAAGGAAAGCGTATAAAAGACGGTTCCAATGGCGATGTGGCCTGTGATTTCTACAATCAATATGCCGAAGATATCTCTATTATTAACGAGCTGAATATTCCGAATTTTCGGTTTTCACTTTCGTGGCCGCGGATACTACCCGACGGCACCGGTCGGATCAACGAAACGGGCATTGACTTCTATCAACGGGTGATAGACTCGTGTCTGGAACGCGGGGTAACTCCCTGGCTGACGCTTTACCATTGGGATTTACCCCTTGAACTGGAAAAAAAAGGCGGCTGGACTAACCGTGATATCCATTATTGGTTTGCTGAATATGCTGACATTTGCTCCCGTCGCTTCGGTGACCGGGTGAAGAACTGGTTTGTAATGAATGAGCCGTTTTCCTTTACGGCATTAGGTTATCTGGTGGGGTATTTTGCTCCGGGGAGATACGGAATTCATAATTTTCTGCCCGCAGTACATCACTCCAACCTCTGTCAGGCAGAGGGCGGACGTATCATCCGCCGCAATGTGCCTGATGCGAATATCGGAACCACCTTTTCCTGTTCGCATGTGCGACCCGTTAACGACCATCCGGCCAATATCCGCGCTGCAAAGCGGGTGGATGCATTGTTTAACCGCCTCTACATTGAGCCGTTATTGGGGATGAATTATCCGCTGATGGAGCTTCCGGTACTCGAGCGTATTGAGAAATACATTCATCCTTATGATAAAGAGCTGATGAAGTTTGACTTTGATTTCATCGGTTTACAGAACTATTACTCGCTGACAGCCCGTTCCTCCATGCTGATGCCTTACCTGAAGGCCTTTTATGTACCGTTTCGTAAGCTCAACCGACCGCTGACGGCAAATGGGTGGGAGGTTTATCCGGCCGGGATATATCATATTCTGAAACAGTTTTCCCAATATCCGATTAAGCAGATTATCGTATCGGAAAACGGGGCTGCATTTCGTGACAAAATAGTCAATGGAAAGGTGCATGATACCCGCCGGACCAAATATTTGCAGGATTACATCGGGCAGGTATTACGTGCGAAACGGGAAGGGGTAAATGTGGGTGGCTATTTCATCTGGACGTTGATGGATAACTTCGAATGGCGGGATGGTTTTAACTCTCGATTTGGTTTAGTCCATGTCGATTTTAAACAACAAACCCGCATCATCAAAGATAGCGGGCTTTGGGTGAAAGAGTTTCTGGGAGAATAAGCGAAATTTGAGGGTCACTTCTCCTCATTGAAATACAACTTATAAAAACTCATCTCCTTATAGGGGTCAAAACCCTTCTCGATGTATTCGGTGCTGCCATCAATTGTGATGCGATAATTGTTGTCGAGGATGATGACGTTCTTCACCTTTTTCGCCTCTTTTTTTACCGCTTCGTTGGAGACGGTGATTTTATCCGGGATGACCACGTTGCGCTCTTTTTCGAAGGTACGTTTGTGTTCGACAAAGGCTTTGCGCATCTGCGCCTCCTGGAGCAGTTGCCCGGCAAAGTCGTCAAACTCCACCTTCTCATTCTCCTTGAGGAAGCTGACCGCCTTTTTCATAATTTCAACCTTCTCTTTTTTCTCCACATCGGGCACCTGCGCCACGAAGCTCTGGCACATCGACATCAGGTTGCCGGTCTGGAAGAACTCATCGTCACGGAAACGGATACGCAGGAAATCATCCATCCAGTATTTTGCCTCTGCCCCGCGGTTGAGAGAGTCAATAGCACAGACGAGATAGCCTCTTTCCTTTTCGGTATTGAAAATAAGACAGCCTTTGTCCAGCTTATTGATGTTGATTCCATTCTCGCTGTTGATTTCAAAGTTGTCGCCCGAGGGAAATACGCGCAGGTATGTCTCTTTCGATTCGGACTTAAACAAACCAACGGCATCCACCACTTCATCTTCCACCACGCAATCCTTAAAGTAAACCACATAAAATTCTCCGGCTTTGATCTTTGGGTGAACAGATTGTTCGTAAAGATGCTTGGCCAGGTTGACCGATTGGTCGTATAAGTTGTCCGGATTCTCAAAAATTCGACTAACAAAGGCATAAACCTCATTCAGCATCAGGTCGCTTTCGTGATGCAGGTTAAAGTAATCTGCATTCTTGAAAGGGGAGAGGAAGTACCTTACCAACAATTCACAAATCGGCTCACTGATATCGATGCATGATTTGGACAAACGAAGTTCTTCCTCGCGCAGCTTATTGCCCACGCGGTGAATGCTGATTTGCTGAATGGATTGCGGCTTTGCTTGTATCATGATGCAAAGATATTCAATTATAGATTACGGGATGATTTAAGTTCTGACGTAAGTTACGGGATGATTCAAAGTCACCCTGTAAATTAGACTGAGAACTGACGGGGTGACTTGAAGTCACCCCGTCAGTTCTCAGTCTAATTTAAATATCAAATATGCAACCCAAATTCTCCTGCCCTGTTTCTATTGATTAATTTCCCATTTCTATATCCTCGATAATCCTGGTAAGATGAATATTCCCATTTTTCAGGAGCATTGACCAGACCGGCATTTACCGGATTGAAATGTATGTAATCAAAGCAGACCTGAGGATATTCATGTTCAGCTTGAGAAATATTGAGCAGAGTACCTCTATGGGTATTGTAGAACGAGGGAGTGATTCCTTCAGATTTGGTGATACATTCTGCTTTTGTAGCTTCACGAAATAATGCTCCGCTACTACCCCTTACCTTGTGAATCGCTCTTGTATAGGAGCGAAGCATGATCGCAATATTATCATTGAAGATAATTTGTTTTGGAGGGAGGTCTTGGGTTGAGGTAGGGCTGATACTGACGGGGTGACTCGAAGTCACCCCGTCAGTATCAGCTTCAACAGTAACCGTCAATGCATTTACATACACCATTAAATGAAAATGATTGGGCATCAGGCACCAGGCTAATATATCTGCATGTGGTAAGATATGGGTATTTATCTTTCGTAGGAAATGCAGATAATTCTCCCGGTTAAAGAATATCTGTTGTTTGTTATTTCCCTGATTATAGATATGATACAGATGTCCTTCTTCAAAAAACATAATAAAGCATTTACAGGATGTGTATTTTCTATGTTTTATTTATGGATGTTCTTATTAACAGGGTGACTTTAAGTCACCCCGTTAATTAACCGCAATCACGTTTCCGAAGAATTGCTCTCGTTGTTGTCCGATGATGAATCTTTAGAGTGAGCCGCAGTGCAGGAAACCTCATACCGGTTGTGCAGCACTTTGTAAAGAGCAATCCACACCGGATCTTCATCAGCCTGGCCTTTGCTGTCAACCCATTTGAGCAAACTGGAAAGGCTTTGGATAAAAGGCTCCCGGTAGTAGGTTGCAGAACCGGCCTCTTTATTCTCCATCTTGGTGGTCTTTGTATCCCGGTAGTTTTTATCAGCCGCTTTGGTTAATAGTTCTAATTTGTCCGTAGCATCTTTCAATGACAGCTTTTGCACGGCGTCGGCATTTTCTGGCAATCGAAGCTTGGTAATCGCTTCGTTGATCCGGCTCGCCTGGTCGCCGATTTTCTGACGTTGGAAATATAGACAGAGCGGTTTGAGCCATTTGTTGATTTGAATGGCTGCCGCTTTGATGTCGGCAATTGGTGCATTGGTCGAACCTTCAACATAATTACCGATAGCAATAAAATCTTCGTCCCGCATCTCTTTACATTCAGCCATTGTCGATCCATCTACGGGATTGCGCCGGATAGCCGTGTTGAGGTCGGTCAGTGCCTTTATCACATTTTGATACTTGGAGTGGGAGGTAATTACCTCTGCCACATCCGATTCACTCACATCATTGATGATCATCTGGCCACAGGTGGAGAGCCCCCTGTTACTCATCAATCTAAATTTGTAATACTGCATAGCAATATGATTTATAGATAAATAAAACCCTCCGTAAAAGCAGGCTATACATATTAGTGTATAACCCCGAAACCGAAATATCAGAGCATTGATCACCTCATCGCATCAGCCGGAGGATTTACCAACCGGTGAAGTGACCTTTGCGAAGCAAATAACAGACTACTTACGGAGCAAAGGTTGTTCTTTGCTGAGGGCAGAAAGCAACCTACGAGTCGTAAATAGTATAATGTCGCGAAACATTGGCTTACTTACGAGACCAAGGTTGCGCATTGTTCATTGCAGTGTGCAACTTACGAGTCGTAAGTAGTGTAATGTCATGAAACAAAGGCTTACTTACGAGGCTAAGGTTGCACATTGTTATTTGCAGTGTGCAACCTACGAGTCGTAGGAGGTCCATTGTTGAGGAATGATGAACCTCATAGGGGACGAAAGAATCTCAAAGCTGAGAGCTTTTAAGCTACTTCTATCCCATTAGAGATAAACATAACCTCTGCCAAGATGCATTTATGGAGGATAAGTCCTTTTTCGTTCGGGAAGGCCGGTTAGTATAAAATCGTGATAGCCCGTCCGAACGGAATGGACATACCACTCCTGATCAGCAATAAAATAGTTAAAGGGTTAAATAGCCATATACCTATATGAGGTATCGTATTGAAAAGAAAAATAATGAAAGGCCAATGATTTTATGGCTTTGCTTAATGTGTGATTGCCTTTCATTGCAAATTAAAACAAATAAATGTAATTGTGCAAGAGGTGTAATCGAAAATATTATGCAGGGATGAAAAATTATTTTCTGGAATAATTGTTCTAAATGGAATAAAAAAGGACGAATCTCACGATTCGTCCTTCCCAATGCAGAAATTAAGATATCCAGTTGCTAAACTATTACTCTACTGCTATTTTTTGAGAAGTACCCAATACGTTTACAGTGTAGATACCCTTGCTAAGTCCATTCATTGAGATGCTCTTTAATGTTTCATTATTGACAGTAGCCTGTGTTATCAATTTACCTGTGATGTCATATATGTTAATATCTCCGCTCTGAGGTTTAGCAAAAGATATATTCAGAACATCTGTTGCCGGATTAGGATATATATTGAATGTTGATTGAGTGGCCGATTTGGCAAAAAGCGGGAGTTGGTTGACAGCATATACCGGATTACTATAAAACCAGAGGTCGGCAAAGGCTTTGGTGGCATTATTTGAACCTTCTTCATCGATAAGTGGATTACCATTTTCATCTGTTTCATTGGGTGTGTTCACAGCCTGGTTGGTACCCCTGAGTCTGAAATACATTTTTTTACCTACCGGTACAGTATAAGTATAAGTCAATTCTTTCCATCCGTCTTCCTTTTCTGTCCAGACTTGCGTAATGATTCCTGATGCATCGGTATATCCGGCTGTTTTACCGAAACGTGCAATTACATGGGTTGTAGTTACATAATCTTTACTATACCCGGTTGCATCTTCCGGAGCAATTTTGTCTCCAACCTCTCCGGCAATAATATCAACGTGATCAAGTTCAGGGTTAGTATAATCGCTGTAATGGTTGTTATTGTTGCCCTGTGGGTCGCGGAGGCGAATGCTTATGGTGATTTGCCCGTTAATCGCCTGATATGTTCCCCCCATGCTGGCATCACCGATTTTGAAATTAAGAGAATCAATCAGGTCTCCCATGACTACATAGGTATTACCGGAACGCATCCCGTCAACAATTGCCTGTGGGTCGTTTTTGCGGGTTACATAGGTATAGTTCTTTTGATATTCGCCGGGGAAGAAGTCATTAGAACTGTTATCATGACAATCCGAGTTGGCAAATAACCAAAAATGACGATCTTCACTCAGCAAAGCATCCCATAAACCACCCACTTGAGCAGACATTTTTCCAGCTCCGCCATATGTGTCAGTTCCGTATGAAGGGCGGTTTGAACCGTATTCACCCCGTTTGGCTGACATTTGGTGTCCGGGTACGCTTTCAAATCCGAAAAATACATCCGGAGCAGCATTGTTGAGGTCGCGGAAGTGGTTAATATTCCATCCGGTTGAGCCATTATATATATAGCGTTCCGGGTGAGCAGGGATTACCCAGCTTTGGGTTGGATAGTTGGCTTGCAACCAAGCCATCGCTTCAATAGCCTTTTCATGTCCGGTTTTGGTACTCTTTACCCATCCGCTCGGAGATGTATCATCTGTATCATTATTATCAAACATGTATTCGAATTGTGCAATCGGATTGACATTCGGATTATTTGCATCAAACTGGTTGGCGATGATAGCAGTAGAGGCATGTTCGTGGCCGGGGACATTCATTTCATATCCCTGGATGATAACTTTGCCCGGAAACACCCTTCTCCACAGTTGTACATCACGAAATGACCAGTCGCGAATGCTTTGCCATCGCCACATTTTGTTGCTATTTGCTTTGCCCAGCAACGAGATGCCAGTATTGGCCCATAGAACAGATGTGCCTAAGTCGGTGCCTGTTGCCAATCCCCAGGTTGTAAATGCGCCACCATGTTCGCTGTTTGCCCACCAGTCGAGCCCAAACTTATTATCCATTTCCATCATTTTACCGATTGAATAACTACCATCGGTATATGTGGTATGCTGGTGGAAATCACCTGCAAGATATCCACCCTGAGCCTGAGCAGGCTCCCCCATACAAACTGCTCCTGTGATAAGAATAGCAGCTGCAAATTGTTGTACTTTTTGTTTCATTTTGTTTTTACCTTAAAATTGTGTGATAAATATCTTCGACAAAAGTATCTGGGTGATGTTAAGATTTCGTTTCTACACTATTTCAATAACGAAAAAATAGTATTAAAAACAAGTGTCTGATTTAGAATCGGATTGGTAGTTGTCTGATTCATGGATTTGTAGCAATAATGTCATGATATTGATATGCGGATAATAGAACTTTGAGGCAAAATTGATGAATTACAGGATGTTGAAAAGGGATTTTTCTTGACT